>USCW01000113.1 GCA_900553315.1 uncultured Eubacteriales bacterium | reverse complement strand
CCCCAGAATCTCCCCACCGTAAATCTTTTCGGGAGGGAGCGCGAGGGAGGGGACTTTTCTTCAGAAAAGGCCCCTCCCTCGCAACACACCTTACTACATAATCGCCTCCAACCCCCAGAGGAGGAGGAGATGGGCGGGGTAGAGGGCGTAGCCTAGCCAATGAGGGATGCGAAGGTCGCGCTTCCACGGGAAGAGGATGAAGGGCGCGGATAAAATGGCCATGGCCTGTATCCGAAGCCAGGGGGAGAGAAGCGTGTTTGCTGCGCCGGAAAGCTGCTGAATCGGCAGATCAAATAAGCGTATGATCGTGCTGCTGCCGGTACCCCAGTAGAGACAGAAGGCCACCATTACCGCCGCCAAACCGGCTCGGCTGTTCCGCACCGCGTGCAGCAAGACAACCAACAGAACACCCTTCCAGCCGTAATCACAGCGCAGGAGAACGGTCAATACCAGAACCGCCGCCAGCCCAACCGCTGCCAACGCCCGGCCAACAATCCTCAGCGTGAGACTGTTCTGCTCCCATGCCTTCTCGGAAACGCAGATCAGCGCGAGCAACCCCATCAACAGCGTCAGGAAAATGTTCGGCTCCGTCCACGTGTGCTGAAGCGCCTGCATGTACAGCGGCTGAGAGACCGCACCCACCAGCAGCAGACGCAGACCGTATTTCCATACATTGCGCGTGTAGTGAAAGCCTACCACCAAGCACCATGCATACAGCGGGAACGCAATGCGCCCCAGCACGCGCAATTCAGGCACGTTGGGGAAAAGCATCTTGCCCGCGTGATCCATGAACATAAAGCACAGCGCGATGATTTTGAGTGCGCCGGTGGCCGTATTGCCCGCAAGCGGGGACTTGGGCTGCACAGCTATCATCCGAAAATCCCAGCCTTTCACAAATTCATTCATCCTTCAATACGTATTCATCCATTCTTCACTTTTCTCCATTATCCTTTTTTCATCAACCAAAGGAGGTGAGCGCACCGTGAGGGATTCCACACTGGCAAGGCTTCGCAAGCGTTACCGGCTGGCCTGTGCTGTGCTGATCGCGCTGGTGCTGGCGCCGATCCTGCTGCTGACCCTGCCGCGCTCAAGCTCCGAAGTGCCGTCTCAGCGGCTCGCTGCCGATATGCCCCTTCAGGCCGCGTCGCTGGGTCTGGTGCTGGAGGATAAGAATGGCAGCGTGAATGTGCTGGCCGTCATGCAGGATAGCCCCGCCGATCAGCAGGGAATGCAGGCCGGAGATCAACTGCTGAGCCTCAACGGCGAGCCGCTCTCCTCCGCCGCTGCGCTGGATACGTTGATGGAGGGCATGGAAGGCAGCAGCAAGCTTTCCTTCGAACTGCGCCGTCAGGGACAGCGCATAACCGTGGACTTTGTTCACAAGGATGGACAATGATCCCGCCGCCCCGGCTTTGGGCCGGATGTTGGCGTTTTTATATAGATAACATGTGGTGAACCTCTTTACCCTGAAAATGTTTTGAACACAGCAAATGGAATTTGAAAGGAAGTGATAGGATGCACCCATGGAAAGGCGGCGCCTTTCCGAGCTGAAGCGATGACATGAACCTTCTTCATCCTTATCCTTTTTGCCTCCGCCGTCGCCTCTTTGACGGCGGAGGTTTTGCTTGCATCCGTTCCCCGCAGGGCGTATACTGTGGGTGATTTCTCCGAATGAAAGCCTTGTGCGAAAGGAGTTATCCTATGAAGCTGCTTGTTGTTGACGACGAAGCCCGCATCCGCGAGCTGATCAAAAAATATGCGACCTTTGAGCAATACGACGTGACCGAGGCTGAAAACGGCATGCAGGCGGTGAAGCTTTGCCGCCAGCAGGATTTCGACCTCATTATCATGGACGTGATGATGCCTGATCTGGACGGCTTCTCCGCGTGCCGGGAAATTCGCAAGACCAGCGCCGTGCCGATCCTGATGCTCAGCGCCCGGGGTGAGGAGTATGACAAGCTCCACGGCTTTGAGCTGGGCATTGACGACTATGTGGTCAAGCCCTTCTCCCCCAAGGAGCTGATGATGCGCGTGGGCGCGATCCTCAAGCGCAGCGGCGCAAAGAGTGAAAGCCGCGAGGTGGTGGACATCGGCGACCTGCGGGTGGACTTCACCGCCCGGCGGGTCACGCTGGAGGGCAAGCCTCTCGACCTGAGCCCCAAGGAATATGATTTACTCTTCTATTTAGTGCGCAACCGCGGCATTGCGCTGACCCGCGAGAAGCTGCTTTCTGAGATCTGGGGCTATGATTTCTTCGGCGACGACCGCACGCTGGATACGCATATCAAGCTGCTGCGCCGTCAGCTAGGGCCGTATGCCGACCGCATTACGACCCTGCGGGGAGTGGGGTATCGCTTTGAGCAGGAATAAGAAGGCCGTCCGCCGTCATCCGCGCATACAGCATCAGGTCATGCTGTATATGGTGCTTTTCGTGGTGCTGGTGATCGGGCTTTTGTGGCTGTTTCAGGTGGTGCTGCTGGACGATTTCTATCGCTTCTTCAAGACGCGTACCGTGCAGTCCACCGGGGAGATTCTGGCTCAGAACATTGATAATGCCGATTTGGACGCGCTGGCCGAGCGCCTGTCCAATCAGAACGACGTGTGCGTGCTGATTCTGGATGGGGAGGGCACGCCGGTGGTCTCCTGCGAGGCGAACATCTTCTGCGTGCTGCATCACGCGGACAGCCATTCGTTGGAATTTTTCCGCCAGATTGCCGACGAGGCAGAGGAGCCTATTCTGCGCTCCTTTTCCATCAAGCCCCGGCGGAACGACCGCTACACCAATGACCGCTTTATCGGTCGCACCCCCCCGGAGAATGCGCCCCAGCAGTTGAGTCTGCTGTATAGCTATCGCGTGACGCTGGCGGACGGCAGCGTGCGCTATATCATGCTCAACGCAACCATCACGCCGCTGGACGCGACGGTCAGCACCCTGCGCTCCCAACTGGCGCTGATTACGCTGATCGTGCTGCTTTTGGCGCTGCTTCTGGCGACGCTGCTGTCCCATCGGGTGTCAAGCCCCATTGTGGAGACGAATCAGGCGGCCCGTGCGCTGGCTCGCGGCAAGTATGAGCGTCCCGCCCACAGTGACCGCTATCAGGAGATCAGCGAGCTGAACGATACGCTGGTCAAGGCTGCGGACGAGCTGAGTCAGGTGGAGCATTTGCAGCAGGAGCTGATCGCCAATATCTCCCATGACCTGCGCACGCCCCTGACCATGATCGGCGGCTATGCCGAGGTCATGCGGGATATTCCGGGCGAGAACACTCCGGAGAACATGCAGATCGTCATTGACGAGACGAACCGTCTTTCCTCGCTGGTGACGGAGCTGCTGGACTTCAGCAAATTGCAGGCGGGCACGCTGAAGCTGGAGCCTGCGCCCTTCAACTTGACGGAAAGCATCTCTGCCATCCTGACCCGCTATAACAAGCTCAAGGAGCAGGACGGGTATCAGATTCTCTTCACCCCGGTGGAGAACTGCACCGTGGTGGCGGATGAGAGCCGCATCGGGCAGGTGGTGTACAACCTCATCAACAACGCCCTGACCTACACCGGCGAGGACAAGACTGTTACCGTGACCCAGACGATTGAGGGGGTCATGGCGCGCATTGCCATCCATGACAGCGGCAAGGGCATACCCGCCGACGAGCTGCCCCTGATCTGGAACCGCTACTACCGGGCCAAGGAGAACCACAAGCGGGCTATCCAGGGCTCCGGACTGGGATTAAGCATCGTGCGCAGTATTCTGGAAGCGCACAACGTCCCCTATGGCGTGGACAGTCAGGAGGGCGAAGGGACGACATTCTGGTTCAAGCTGCCGCTTGTGGAAAAAACAGAATAAACCCAAAAAATGAGTTGCAGAAAATTTTCCTGCGGCGCATTTTTCTGGAAGGAAACGCTGTACTGTACCGTTCTTATAAAAAGGTTGAGGGTGAAAGGAGCGTTTGTCATGCTTGTGCTGTTCTGCGCCTGTCTTGTCTGCTTTGTGCTGTCTGCCCCTGTCGCTTTGGCTGCTGCGGAGGCCTCTGTTCTTCCCGGTGCGCTGCTGGGCGTTGCGATGACGGTGGGCGTGTTCTTTGCGGTATACGGACGACGGGTTCGGCAGCGTCTTCGTGCGCTTCGCGCCGGCATGCGTCGTGCGCCCCGTGCATGATGGCATTTCCACTGAATCAAGGAGGTTCTTTCCTATGATTTCTCGATTGAAGAAAAATCAGCGTATTCTTCTCAGCGGCGCGTTGGTGCTGCTGGGGTGCGTTCTGCTCATTGTCAGCATCGTTTCCTTTGATGCGGAATATGAGCTGGGCGACAGCTTTTTGATGGTGTGCAGCCGCTTCGGCGTACTGGCCGTGTGCGTGGCGCTGGCGGTGCTGCTGCTTCGCCCTAGAATGAAGCCGGAGCATATGCTGCTCCTGCTGGGCATTCCGCTGGGGCTGTGTTATATGCTGATGGTCGCGCCCTTTTCCGCGCCGGACGAACACGCCCATTATCTGGCGATTCTGGCGCATGTGTGTCCGCTCATCAACGGCGGCATGGTGGCGGACAGCAATTACCTTGACACCGTTGGTCTGGTGTCCCACGTCAACACGCTGGAAGGCATCGAGACGCTGATTACCGGCCTGACCGGCGAGCAGCTCACCGGTGAACTGGTGCCCTTCTCCGGAGGCAACACTACCTTTGTGCTGGTATACCTGCCGCAGATCATCGGCGTATCCATTGCCATGCTGCTGAAGCTTAGCCGCATGTGGGTCATGCTGCTGGGCAGTCTGTGCAATCTGGCGGCCTATTTGACGCTGTGCTATTTCGCGGTGAAGCAGATGCCTCGCTGGAAGTGGACGATGGTTTTTGCGGCGCTGGTGCCCATGGCCATGCAGCAAGCGGGTTCGCTCTCGCCCGACAGTATGATTAACGGTATGGCGCTGCTGCTGATTGCGCAGATACTCCGCTTGATTTTGCAGGAGGGCAAGATCACTCGCCGTCAAGGCATTGCGCTGGCGGTGACGGGCATTGTGCAGTCTCCGGGCAAGGTAGTTTACATCCTTCTTCTGCTGCTTCTGATGGCTGTGCCTGCGGAGCGCTTCTCTTCCAAGGGACGCAAGTGGGGCTATGCGCTGGGTGTGCTGGGCGGAGCGGCGCTGATGACCGTGCTGGTGCAGATCCCTTACATGATGAATCAGGCGGCGCTGGCTGCGGACGGCGGAACGGGCTATTACACCATCAGCTGGATCCTCGCGCATCCCCTTGAGACGATCCAAATTTTCCTGCACACGCTGATGCCGTCCACCTTCTTCTGGCTGGCGGAAACCAGCGTAGGCAGTCAGCTCAGCGGGTTGACGCTGAACATGGAGGGCGGCATGGTCTGGTGCTTCATCCTCGTCATGCTGATGAGCGTTTATCTGCTTTCTCATGAGGGCGCCGCACGCAATCTGCGCCCCGGCGAGCGTGCCGCGAGCTTAGGTGTTGCCATGCTGGTGATTCTCGCGGTTTACGGTGTGATGATGATCTCATGGACGCCCATGTACGCGGAGGGCATTGAGGGCGTGCAGGGCCGTTATTTTGTGCCGCTGATCCCGCTGGTGCTTGTGGCGCTGGACGGCGGCAATGTCTCCGTTAAAAAGTCCCCGCTCTGGTTCCTGAACCTCTGCTATGGTCTCCTGCACGTTTACTGTCTAAGCTGCATCATGAATGGAACAATGTAAAAAGGAAATATGGAGTTTTCCGGGGGAGGCCGCTTCTCTAAGAGAAGCGCCTCCCCCGG
>USCW01000112.1 GCA_900553315.1 uncultured Eubacteriales bacterium | reverse complement strand
CTCCCCCTGACCCCCTCTCCCGAAGAGCGGCTGGCGTTTGGCGGGGGTGCTTCTTCAAAGGTGGCTCCGCCTGTGAGGTGGCGTGTCTCTGATAAGCTTGGTTATGTCCACGGCGGCTGACAGAGCCGCCGCGGACGTGCGCGTGTAACGCATATTGAAAAGGCTCCAATGACCTTACGGTCATTGGAGCTTTTCTCATGCTTGCTTTCTTTGCTTACATGTTTCAGAGTTGTTCCTTTAGGTCTTCCGGGAGCTTCCGCCGCCACCAGCCTAAGCGATAGGAGATCACGGTCAGCACCATGCCCATGACCCACGAGATCAGCAGCGAGATATACAGAATATCCGGGTTGCCCTGAGGCCATAGTTCGGAGCGGGTCAGTGCGGCCAGCAGGTACGCCAGCGGCAGACGCAGCAGCACGGTGCAGATGATACTGATCCACATGGGGATCATAGTCTCTCCTGCGCCGCGCATCACACCTTGCAGTACCTGACTGACGGCGAAGCACAGGTAGCCCACGGCCAGCCAGCGCAGGCCGCGCTGGCCTAGCTCGATCACGTCCGCCGTGGAAGAGAACATACGAATCAGGTTATGCCCGAACAGCAGAATGCACGCCACCAGCACGCCCGCGACAGCCAGCGCCAGCATCAGCAGATCCTTCGTTCCCTGATGGATACGGTCGGCACGGCGAGCGCCGATATTCTGGCCCACGAAGGTGGTTGCGGCGGTGCCGAAGGTGAAGTTGGGCATCATGGCGAAGCCGTCCACACGCATGACGGCCACGCTGGTTGCGATTACGGCGGTACCCATGGAGTTGGTCAGTCCCTGCACAACGATGGCGGACAGAGAGAAGATAGCCTGAGTGATACCAGCGGGCACGCCCAGCTTGCACAGGCGACCGATGATAGGCCAATCGGGGCGCAAGGTTTCCTTATTCACGTCCACGACCTGCTGCATTCTGCACAGCCGCACAAGGCACATGGTACCGGAGATGGCCTGTGCAATGATCGTCGCCCATGCCACGCCCGCGATGCCCATGCGCAGGTCACGCACAAACACAATGTCCAGCACGATATTCAACAGACTGGCCACCAGCAGGGACACCAGCGGCATCAGACTGTCACCCAGTCCGCGCAGCACACCCGCGAGGATATTATAGGTAGCGGTGCCGAGGATGCCGATGAAGATAATTTGCAAATAGATAACTGCGCCGTCTAGCACATCCGCAGGCGGATTCACCAGCGACATCAGCCACGGTGATGCGAAGAAGCCGACGAATCCCATCAGGATACTGCTCGAAACGGTCAGCAGAATGGACGCGCCCACCACGCGGCTGAGGTGCTGCCGGTCATGCGCACCGAAATACTGCGCCGAAAGGATGCTCGCGCCGGTGGCAATACCCATGAACAGCACCAGCAGCAGGTTCAGGATAGGGCCCGCCGTCCCCACGGCGGCCAACGCCGTATCGCCGATATACTGCCCCACTACGATGGAGTCCACGGTGTTATATAGCTGCTGAGCCAGATTGCCCACCAACAGTGGAATCGAGAAGCGCACCAGGCTGTCCATCGGCCTGCCAACGGTCATATCCTGCACGCCGAACCAGCTTTGCAGCCGGCTGGTTTTCTTTTGCATGTAAGATTTCCTCCCTGCAAATACTCCAATACTATTTATTGTAACAGCACTGCCCCACAATAGCAAGACGAACACGCGGAAATTTCTGCGGCTGTCTTCCGAAATAGGACAAAATACGCTATAATAGGTGCATCATGTACGCAGGAGGCAGGGATACCATGGGCAAGAGAATAGGCGCGCAGATCAAGAAGGCCCGTCTGGATGCAGGACTAACACAGGAAAAGCTGGCGCAGAAGGTGGGCGGCGTGACGGCACAGGACATCAGCAAGGCCGAGCGCGGCGTGCTGGAGCTGGAAACGGAAACCATAAAGAAAATTGCCAAGGTCACAGGCGTGACGCAGGCCTCCCTGCTTGGAACCTCCACCGCGAAGAAGACCGCTGCCGCCACGGCCGTGAAAAAGACGACTGCGACGGTCAAGAAAGCAACCACTAACGCAAAGAAAAACGACGATTCTATGATGAGGCTGACCGCCGCTGAGAAAAAGCTGGTCGCCGCCTACCGCAAGGCGGACACGACGCGCAAAAAGATCGCGCTGGACATTCTTGAGGGCGGCAGCATGATCTCCACGCTGATGCAGAACCGCGGCGAAGAGCTGGTATCGGACGTACTCGGAAGCCTGTTAGGCGGGAAAAACAAATAAAGGCAATACCGCACAATTCGTCGGCAGCGTAGGCGATGCCTTTTCCGCCATCTGCTGCTTGCAGATTTTTCGATTTACCTCCAGTAAACCTTCAAAATCTGCCATTGCATCTGACGAAAAATTCATTCGCCTCCGCACCAACTCATTTGTGCGGTATTGCCTAAACAAAGCAAGGGACGCTGGGCTTTTCCGCTCAGCGTCCCTTTTTTTGCGTCAGCTTCCTTGCGCTCCGACGCTTCCGCTGCGGACATCTTGGCCTTTGCGTCCAGCTTGCGCAGGGCGACGATCTTCGAGGTCTTCTTCGGGGCATACTCATTGGCAATCTGCTCTGCGTACATCTTATCCGTGCTCATAGCTTTACAGCCTTCTTTCGTTTGACAGCGTTATCTTACAAAGTTTCCACAGGAAACGAAACGACACGGAGGCCTCTTCATGTCGTGCTGCAAGGCGAAAGAAAACTTTTTTGCCGTATTGCAGCATTTGTCCGAACATGCTATAATGGCGCAAAATGTCAGACAGGAGTTTACTGAAAAATGAACGCAGAAGAAAAACGCGCCTTTAACAAGGAGCTGCTGACGTTGGCGGTTCCGCTGGGTCTGCAGGTGCTGCTGACCGCGCTGGTCGGCGCGTCGGACGCGCTGATGCTGGGGCGGCTGAATCAGGAGAGCGTCGCGGCGGTATCGCTGGCCAACCAGATTTCCTTCGTGATGTCCCTGTTCGTGAGCAGCGTGGTGGGCTCGGTGGGCGTGCTGGTGGCGCAGTATCTGGGCAAAAAAGATGAACGAAACGCCAAGCGCTTCATGAGCATGGCCTTGCGCTATTCCTTCCTGATTTCGCTGGTGTTCACGCTGGCTGCGCTGCTGGCTCCGGAAAAGCTGATGGCGCTCTACACGCCCGAGCAGGAGCTCATTGACATCGGTGCGGGATATCTGCGTATCGTGAGCGTGTCCTATCTGCTGTCCGGCATTTCGCAATGCTATTTGATGGTCATGAAGATTGACGGACGCGCCCGCCTCAGCGTGTGGATTTCCGCATTGACGGTGCTGGTGGACATGGGGCTGGACTTCTTCCTGATTTACGGCTACGGCGCCATTCCAGCGCTGGGCGCGAACGGCTCTGCCTATTCCACCATCGCGGTCGAGGCCGTCGCGCTGGTGTGGTGCGTGTGGGACGGTCACCGCAAGGGTCACCTGCACCCCGACATGGAGAGTATGCGCTATTTCTCCAAAACCTTCGAAAAGGATCTGTGGAAGATTGAAATGCCCATGCTGGCCAGCTCCCTGTCGTGGGGGCTGAGCATCACGGTACACTCCATGATTATGGGTCGTCTGGGCACCGACGCAACGGCGGCCAGCTCGGTCACGGCAGTGATGCAGCAACTCATTCAATGCCTCGCCCATGGCATTGCCAGCGGTTCCGGCATTATGCTGGGCAAGCTGCTGGGGCAGAACGAATTTGACAAGGCAAAGGCCTACGGTCGACGCTTCTGGCATGTATCGATGCTTTGCGGTCTGGCGAACATGCTGCTGCTGGCGGCGCTGGGGCCGGTCATGCTCCGCTTCTACGTGCTGGAGCCGCAGGCCAAGGAATACCTGACCCAAATGCTGATTTTCAGCGCCTTCTACATGTTCGCGTATGCCTTTAACACGGTCTTCACCTGCGGCGTGCTGCCTGCGGGCGGCGATGCAAAATACGACGCGGTCAGCGTATTCTTTGCGACGTGGTGCTTCGCCTTGCCTGTGTCGATTCTGGGCGCTTTCGTATTCCATTGGCCGGTGATGGCCGTGTACTGCATCATGTGCTGCGACGAGATCATCAAGCTGCCGTTCCTGCCGCTGCATTACCGAAAGTATACTTGGGTGAAAAACCTGACCCGCGAAACGATTAATTAATGTTTTTCTATGAATTTCGCATGATGTTCAAAAAACCATCTTGACAATATTTTCGTAGCGTTGCATAATGTACGTACAAATACGTCTCGTGTTATCTTAAAAGGAGGAATCATCATGGCAAAGGTCATTCTGGATCCCCGCGTCACCGGCGCGAAGATCAGCAAGAACATTTACGGTCATTTTTCCGAGCATCTGGGCCGCTGCATTTATCAGGGTCTGTATGTGGGCGAGGACTCCCCCATCCCGAACGTCAAGGGAATGCGCACCGATGTGGTGCAGGCGCTGAAGAAGATCGGCGTGCCGGTGCTGCGCTGGCCCGGCGGCTGCTTTGCGGACGAGTATCATTGGGAGGACGGCATCGGCCCCAAGGAAACCCGCAAGCGCATGGTGAACACCAACTGGGGCGGCGTTGTGGAGGACAACTCCTTCGGCACCCACGAATTCCTTGAGCTGTGCAGTCAGATTGGCTGCGAGCCCTACATCAATGCGAACGTGGGCAGCGGCACGGTGCGTGAAATGGCCGAGTGGGTGGAATACCTCAACAGCGAGGGCGACTCCACGGTGGTGAAGAAGCGCTGGGCCAACGGCCGCAAGGATCCTTGGGGCGTAAAGTTCTGGGGCGTGGGCAACGAGAACTGGGGCTGCGGCGGCAACATGCGCCCGGAATACTATGCGGACGAATTCCGCCGCTATCAGACCTACTGCCGCAACTATGGCGACAACAAGCTCTACCGCATTGCCTGCGGCCCGAACGTGGATGATTACAACTGGACAGCCGTGATGATGGAACGTGCGGGCGAGTACATGGACGCGCTGACCCTGCACTATTACACGGTACCCGGCCCTTGGCGCGACAAGGGCAGCGCGACGGAGTTCAATGAAGAGGACTATGCCCGGACGCTGCGCTTGGCGCTGCGGATGGAGGAGCTGGTCTCCAACCATCTGCAAATCATGAATCGCTATGATCCCAAACATCGCGTGGGGCTGATTGTGGATGAATGGGGCACGTGGTTCAATGTGGAGCCCGGCACGAACCCCGGCTTCCTGTATCAGCAGAACACCATGCGTGACGCGCAGGTAGCGGCGCTGACGCTGAACATTTTCAACGCGCACGCGGATCGCATTGTGATGGCGAACCTTGCGCAGACGGTGAACGTATTGCAGTCCGTGATTCTGACCGAGGGCGACAAGATGGTCTTAACGCCCACCTATCACGTTTTTGATCTTTACAAGGCGCATCAGGAGGGCACGCTTGTACCGGTGCATGTAGATGCGGACGACAGCGCCGAGGGTGTGAAGCGCGTAAGCGCGTCGGCCTCGCTGAAGGGCGATGTGTTGACGGTAACGCTGGCGAACACCTCCGCAACGGAGTCCTGCGAGGTACCGATCTCGCTGTGCGGCGCGAAGCCTGCGAAGGCCGAGGGGCGTGTTCTGGCCGGAGAGATGCACGCGAAGAACGATTTCTCCGCCTCTCCCGTCGCTATTGCACCCCTGACCTCCATCGCCCTCTCCTCCGACGAAGTTCGCGTCACGCTCCCCGCCTGCTCCGTAGCAGAGATTACGATTCAGTTATAAGGGTTTTGCGAGGGAGGGGGCTTCTCTGATAGAGAAGCCC
>USCW01000111.1 GCA_900553315.1 uncultured Eubacteriales bacterium | reverse complement strand
GCAATACGCGGCTGAGAGACGCCATGCCCTTCGACCCGCCCGAACTTTGCAAATACTTGTCCTTGAAGTCCAAGAAGGTGTCGTCCTCCGGCTTCAGGGGCATCTCAATGGGCGAGGCCTCCACCTCGTCGTCCCAGCCCAGCACGGAGCAGTTCAGCTCCATGGGCTTGTCGAGGCCCTTCTCCACCAGCACCCGGCGGTCATATTCAAAGGCCAGCGACAGGGAGTCCAGCAGCCCCTCCCGATCATCTGCGCGGCTCACGCCAATGGAAGAACCCAGATTGGCAGGCTTCACAAACACCGGGTAGCCCAGCTCCCGCTCCACCTCCTGCGCCACGGCCTCCGCGTCCTTCTCAAAGGCGGAGCGCAGGAACCAGCAGCCGGGCAGCACAGGCAGATCAGCGCCCTTGAAGAACTGCTTCATCATGATCTTGTCCATGCCGATGGAGCTGCCTGCCACGCCCGTGGAGGTATAGGGCAGATTTGCCATTTCCAGCAAGCCCTGCAGGGTGCCGTCCTCGCCGTGGAGGCCGTGCATCACAATGACGCACACGTCCAGCCGTGCCGCCACCTCCAGTTTTGCCGGAGAGAACAGCCCCTTGCCGGGACGGTACGCCAGCAGCGCACCGGAGCCGCTGGTCAGGTCGAGGTTCACCGCCTCGATACCCTTCTTCTCCGGGTTGAAGGGGGTATAGCTGCTCAGCTCCCGCAGCGCGGAGCCGGTGTACCATGTTCCCTCCTGACTGATATAAACGGGAACCACGTCGTATTTCTCCGTGTCCGCTTGATTCATCATTTGCAGGGCACTAATGATGGAAACCTCCCGCTCGCAGCTTCTGCTGCCGAAGATCACGCCCAGTTGCAGCTTGCTCATGGAGCCTGCCCTCCTTATTCCTCGCTATAATTATCCGGCAGATCGTTTTCAAAAAGCACCGTATCCCCCGGCAGTCCCAACTTAGCCAGCAACGCCGTCGCCTCGTTCAGGCTGGCCACCTGATGCACCCTGCCCTCCGGGAAGCCCGCCTCCGCGAGTCCCTCGGCAATGGGCCGGGTGTGCTTCTTGCCCACGAGGATCGCAATATCTGTTTTATCCGCCATGAAGCGACCGAGCTTACGGTTGAACTCCGCTTCCTCCGCGCCCAGCTCCACCATGCCGGGAGTAATGACAATGCGGCGGCCAGAGAAATCCTTCAGCACATTCAGCGCCGCCTCCGCTCCTCGCGGATTGCTGTTGAACGCATCGTCAATAATGGTATACGCGCCGGGATTGTGGATCAGCTGCAAGCGGTGCTCCACAGGCTCCAGCTTACCGATGCCCCGTGCGATCTGCCCCAGTGTCAGCTGCAATTCCAGACACACGCTGGCCGCCAGCAGGATATTCTGAATATTATGCGCGCCCAGCAGCTTTGTCTGGCAGCGCACCTTCTTCTCCCCCGCGTGGAGGATGAAGCTGCTGCCCTCCGGGGACACGGTAATGTCCTCAGTCCACACGTCCGCCGTGGTGTCCGTCAGGCTCACGCGGTATTTCCGCTTTGCCGTCTGTTCATAAAGCTCCCGGCAGATGCCGCCGTCGTCCGGGAAGAAGCAGCAGCCGTCCGCGGGGATCGCATCCATCAGTTCATACTTGGTGTGTTTGACGCGCTCCAGCGTCTTGAAGGTATCCAAATGCTGCGGACCCACAGAAGTCAGCACGCCCAGCGTGGGATGCACCAGCCGGCACATCTCCTTAATGTCGCCCACATGCCGCGCCCCCATTTCCGCCACGAACACCTGATGCGCGGGTCGAAGCTTTTCACGAATGACCTTCGTCACGCCCATGGGGGTATTGAAGCTGGCGGGCGTGACCAGCACCTGATATTTTTCCTTGAGCAGCGTGCCCAGAATGAATTGCACCGAGGTCTTGCCGTAGCTGCCCGTGATACCGATCTTGATGAGGTCGGGGCGCTCCTTCAGCTTACGCTGCGCGTCCCGGAAATACATCTCGCTGATGAGCTTCTCGATAGGCCATGCCAACAGCCCCGCCAGCGCCGTCCACAGGGGCAGCAGCGGCGGAAACAGGCACAACGTGAAGGGCCAGCTCACCCACGATACCATGCCCAGACACAGCAGCGTATACGCCACCGCCATCACAGCGTACAGCCGCTTCACCCGCGGCGTGAACACCAGCGGCTTTTTCGCCTGCTTATCCTGATACAGCTTGGCGCACCACATGCCGCCCAGCACCATCAGCGCCAGCACCGCCAGCGTAACGAAGCCCCGCACCGCTCCGTTGGAATGACGGTACAGCGTCCAATAGGCCGCCAGCAGCGCCACGGACAGCACCGTCATCATCAGCCCCGGCGCAAGGCTTCTGCGCCAGTTGCGCTGTACGCTCTTGCGATAGCCGGGAAACTGATAGCTTTCCAACTGAAAAAGATGAATAAGGCTCCGGGAGGCCAGCGTACAGCCGCCCGCCACGCCCAGCGCCAGCAACGCTCGTATAGTCAAAGAGATCGTCATGCTTTACGCTCCTAATAAAAAGTTCCGAATAATCGCGTTAAACCTTGCGGACTGCTCCAAATAAGCAAAGTGCGTTCCGCCCTCAAGTAGAATCAGTGCCGCGTCGGGGATAGCCTTCTCCATCTCCTGCCCCATCCACAGGGGCGTTTCCGTATCCGCGTCGCCCCACAGGAGCAGCGTGGGCTGCTTGATCTTGCTCAGGCAGGGGGTCAAGTCCTGATTGATGACCTTGACAAAGGTCTTGCGCATTTCCGCATCCAGCGCATTATAATCCCGGGAACCGTATTTTTTCCGCAATGCGTCCTCCGCCTTATCCGGCAGGGAACCGAAAATCCTCGCCTGCTTCATGCCCTCGCAGATGCTCCGCAGCTTTTTATACGTCGCGGTACGCTTTTTACTTTTCTCCGTGGGTCGGTTCGGAATACCTGCCGCACCCGTCAGCACAATGCGGGTGAACATCTCCGGATACTGCGAGGCCAGCCACAGGGTAACGCGTCCGCCGAAGGAATGCGCCACCACCGCGCAGGGCAGAAAATTTTCCTGCACCAGCAACTCCCGCACACAGGCCGCAAACTCCGGCACGCCCCAAGGCTCCGGCGGTCTGCCGCTCGCGCCGTGAGCCGGGAAATCCAGCGACAGCACCCGTGCGCCATCCTGAAGCCCTGCGGCGACAGGAGCCATCAATTTCACATCACAGCCCCAGCCGTGCAGGAGCACAATGCGCTTCTCCCCCGCGCCCGCAAGCTCATAATGGACGCGCACGCCGCAAACCTCTTTCTCCACAAACTCCACCTCCGCCACGCCTCGGTGTAACACATCATACCTGACTCTTTCCATCTTCATCTCCGGGCAGGTAAAACCCGGCTTTTTATTGTACCCTATTTTACCGAAAAAGAAAAGGGGGGCCGTTGCAAGAACGGCGCCCTTCGGTCAGCGGCAGATACAGCACGCCGCCGCAACGCCCGCCAGCCACGAAAGCAGCGAAATACCCAAGGCACGCGGCAGCTTCTTCACGCCTGCCGCCGCCAAATAGACCGTCATGGTATAAAAGATCGTTTCCGACGAGCCCACCACCACCGCCGCTACGCGAGCCGCACGGCTGTCCGGACCCATGCGCGTCATCAGCTCCTGCAGGGCCGCAAGGCTCCCCGCACCGCTGAGTGGGCGAAGCAGCAGCGTAGTCAGCGCCTCCCGCGGCACACCGAGGCGCTCCACCGCCGGACCAAGATAGCCTTCCAGCAGTTCCGCGAGACCGCCGGCGTTGATCACGCCTATCAACAGCAGCATAGCCGTCAGCGCCGGGAGCATCTGCAAGCCCGTTTGCAGTCCATCCCTTGCGCCGCGCTGAAACGCCTCATAGCCCTTGCCCGACCATACGCCCGCCGCCATAAACACCGACGCGACCGCCACGATCATCCCCGACGCGAGCACGTCCATGGTATTACCTCCTGTCCGTAAACCAGAGCATCAACGCAGCCGTCGCCGCCGAGGCCGCCGTTGCGATCAGCGTCGGCAGCCACACATCCCCCGGGCTGGCGCTTCCAGCCTGCTGGCGCAAAGTCATGACCGTCGCGGGCATCAGCTCCAGTCCTGAATTATTCATCACCAGCAGCACGGTCAGGCCACGAAGGCCGTTCTCCCCCTGCTCCGCCAGCAGCTTGGCGGCGCGGATGCCCATGGGCGTAGCGGCATTCCCCAGTCCAAACAGATTGGCTGTCAGGTTCATGCCCATGGCGACCCAGCTTTCCTCGCTCAGTTCCCGGCGCACCAGCGGCTTCAGCAGACGGCGCACGCCGCCGCTGACCCAGCCGAGCACCGCGGTATCATGCAGCATTTCCATAAGTCCGCCCCAGAGTATCATGCTTCCGGTCAGCGTCACGCCCAATCGAACCGCCTGACTACCCGCCATGAGGATTGCCTCCGCCGTCTGCGACCAGCGTCCCAACCCCGCTGCAGCGGTCAGCGCCAGCAGCATCCCAACGCACCAGATACGCGCCATAGCTCCACCTCCAATTATCTATTCTGAATAAATGCAGCCGCATTATTGACAACATTCACCACATTTTGTAAAATATAAACAGAAAGTTGTGCTGGAGGGAGGCCGTAACAAATGAAATCTACCGGAATGGTTCGCCAGCTGGACACGCTGGGGCGCATTGTGATCCCCGTGGAGCTTCGCCGCACCATGGATCTTTCCCTGAAGGACACGCTGGAAATTTTCGTAGACGGCGACCAGATCGTACTGAAAAAATATCATCCCGCCTGCGTTTTCTGCAACGACGCCCGGGACGTGATCTCCTATAAGGGCAAGCTGGTTTGCCGGCGCTGTTTGACCGAGCTGCGCAGCGGGGAGCTGTAAGCGCATGATCCCCGCGCCATCCCATCTGCGGATGGCTTTTTTCTTTGTCCCCCTGTTCTGTGCTATGCGGCGGTGCGCCGCGCTATGTTGAAAATTGCGCAAATCAAAAATTTGCCGCTTGTCCGAATTTTTCCAAAGGGCTATAATAGAGGCTGTAAAAAAGGAGGAACGCCTGATGTTAAAGCAATATAAAGAAGAAACGCTTCTGCGCACCTGTCATTGTGATTTTATGGGGCAATGGCGACCCAGCGCAATTTTGGAGACGATGCAGGAGGTTGCGGGGACGCACTCGGAGATGCTGGGTGTAGGCCGCAATGCGCTGATCGAGCAGGGGCTTGTATGGGTGCTGACCCGTGTAGAGGTCGTGATGAATCGTTATCCGAAGGTAACGGACACAGTCTCCGTAGAGACCTTCCCGATGCCGGTACGCCGCTGGTTCTTTCCCCGCTATTATATTTTCCGGGACGAGCAGGGACAGGAGCTAGGTCGTGCGGGCAGTCTATGGGCGCTGCTGAATCTCTCCACGCGGCACATGGCGCCTCCGGACACGATCCTGAATCTGATGCCGGACAACAGCGACCTGATTGCGCCGCTGGGCCTGCCCGGCCCTGTGACGGAGATTTCCGGCGCAGTCACAACGGCCATCCGCATTCCCGAATATACTGACTTGGACGTAAATCACCACGTCAACAACACGAAGTACATGGACTGGTGCTGCAACGCGCTGGGCATTGACTGCATGAAGGATCATGCCCTGCGGCACTTCTGTCTGAACTACGACGTAGAGGTCCTCCCCGGTCAGGAGATCCGCACCGAGCTCCGCACCCTCGGCAACTCCTTCTCCTACTGCGGCTTCCACGGCGACCAACGCTCCTTTGACATCGGCGGCGAGTTGATGGAGAGAGAATAAACGAAGCGTATTGCGAGGGAGGGGGCCTTTC
>USCW01000110.1 GCA_900553315.1 uncultured Eubacteriales bacterium | reverse complement strand
GGAGGGGGCTTCTCTTCAGAGAAACCCCCTCCCTCGCAATATTCACACTTTCTCAATCTCTGTCCTTCGCTATGATGATGAGGCGGAGGAGGGAGAGAATGCTCGTGATGGCGGCGGCTACATAGGTCAGAGCCGCAGCGGTCAGAACGGACTTGACCGCAGGCACCTCGTCGTCAGCAATGTAGCCGCCCTCAACCAGCATCGCTACACCGCGGCGGCTCGCGTCAAACTCCACCGGGAGCGTAATCAGCGAGAAGATCACCGATAGCGAGAAGCACAGAATGCCCAGGTAGATCAGCGGCTGCCAGCTGAAAATCAAGCCCGCCACAAACAGCGGCATATACGCCGTGGAGCCAATGTTCACAACCGGCACCACCGCCGTCCGCAAACGCATCGGCGCGTAATCGTCCCGCTTCTGCATCGCGTGCCCCGCCTCATGCGCCGCAATACCCAGCGCCGCAATGGAGCTGGAATTGTAAACGCCCTGCGACAGCGAAAGCGTCTCCGTCTTTGGATTGTAATTGTCCGTCAGCTCACCCGAGATCGCCGCGACCCGCACTCCGCCGTTGCCGTTGCGGCGAAGCAGATCGGCAACCACCTCGCTGGCGGGTCGTCCCATCCGCGAGCCGACTCGGCTGTACTTGCGGTATGCGTGGTTCACCTTGGACTGCGCCCAAAGACCCAACAGCAGACCGGGGATCAAAAGAATGTACGTCCAGTCCCAAAAATAGGGATACATAAGCGTCACCTCCATGTGTGTAGGTTAAGGATAGCGTATATGGCTGAAAGAAACAAGAGACAAGTGATGAAAATGTCGTAAATAGTGTGTGAACACCGTCACTGCTTCGACGAATGCTCCGTATGCTCGTGCTTGCGTTCCCGCAAAAGCTGCACGATCAGCATCCCCAGCAGCGCCGCAGAGAGGATCACCCCCGCCCACAGCAGCCACGGCACCGCCGCCTCTGCGCCAAAATAATGGCAGAGCATTCCCGCCAGCCACATCAGACCAATGACACAGCAGAGCCACCGACCCGGCGTCAGTAAATCAGCAGGCTTTTTCATGGACAGCAGACCTCTTTCCCATACACAGATTCGCAAAGGAAGTCAATACCAGCACCAGCAGGAAGCCGCACAGGGAGAACATGCCCGTTTGCAGCCCAGCCCGGTCGGAGATAGAGCCCGCCAGCGCAGGGATCAGCGTGCTTCCCAGCCCGCCCGCACCAAAGAGCAGCTCCGCCGATAACGTCGAGCAGCTGACGTAACGCGCATAAGAAGCAACGGTCGTGCCATAAATGGCGGACATGCCCAACCCCATAAACGCCACGGAGGTGATCGCTGCCGCAGTATTGCCCGCAAAAGTAATCATGCCCAGCATTCCCAGCAGAAATGCCACGGACTCGCCCGTCAGCAGCAGCGCCTTGGGCACCTTCGTCCCCACCGCCGCAAAGAACAGCCGTCCCACGATCATCAGCAGCCACATCAGCGACACCATGGTTTCGCTGGGAACGGCCTGAAAGAAGGTGTTGCTGCGGCTCAGATAACTGGACAGCCACGCGGAAGCGGAGGACTCACTGCCCACATAGGTGAACAGCGTCAGCAGACTGAAGTAAAACCGGGGCTCCCGCCAGAAGGGCACGGTGGAAGTGCCCGCCGTGTTCGCTTCGGGGCGCTTAGGCAGCGGGATTCGGCAGGAAAGCACCGCAAGGATCGCGCCCAGCACAGCCACCAGCCGGGGCACAATGCGCCAGCTGCCGCCCTGCATGGTAATGAAGCCCACCAGCAGCGGGAACAGCACCGCGCTGCACGCAAAGCAGGCGTGCATGATATTCAGTCGAGAGGCGCTGCCGTCGTAAAGCTCATTCACGATCGTGTTGGCCAGACTGTTGATGCCGCCCCAAGCCAGTCCCGCAACAAAGACGAGGGGATAGAAGGTCGCAGGCCAAGGGGACAGGCTGAACAGCCCCAAACTGACGCAGATGAACAGCCCCAGCATGGTCATGGTGCGGCTGCGGCCCAGCCGCTCCATCACGCTGTTGCCAATCAGGCTGGACACCAGCAGTCCGGCGGACATGCACGCGATCAGCAGACCGCCCTGCCCGTCCGTCCATTGATATTCCGCAAGGATGCTCTTGAGCACCGCGTTGACGGTCAGCGCCACGGCGCCATCGGTGAAATAGGAGTACAGTACCAGCAGATAGGCGGAGCGTTTGGAATCCTGTGCAGCTTTCATATGCGTTCCTCTCTCGTGCATCAACATAAAAGGAAGAAAGGCGGCCTTTGAACACTCCAAAAGCCGCCTTTATGTTTGATTGATGGTTCGCCGGAAAGGCTCAGTCCTTCTTCTTCAGGACAGCCTTGATGCGGCGCACACCGGCGCTGGAGCTTTCTTCCTTCAAAATATGGAACTCGCCCAGATCGCCGGTATTCTCGGCATGAGGGCCGCCGCAAATCTCAAAGGAATAGTCGCCCATCTTGTAGGTGCGCACCTTTTCGCCGTACTTGCTCTCGAACAGGCCGATAGCACCCTCCGCCTTGGCATCGGCCACGGTCATTTCGCGGCAGACCACGGGGGTATGGGATTCGATGGCCTCATTGACCAGCTTCTCCACCTCGGCCAGCTCCTCCTTCGTGACCTTGCGGCCGAAGGTGAAGTCAAAGCGCAGACGCTCAGCAGTAATGTTAGAGCCCTTCTGATGCACCTCGTCGCCCAGCACCTTGCGCAGCGCCGCGTGCAGCAGGTGGGTCGCGGTGTGCAACTTGGTGGTTTCCTCGCTATGATCCGCCAGACCACCCTTGAAGCGCTGCTCCGCCCCCGCGTGGCTGGTGGCCTGATGCTGCTTGAAGCACTCCTCGAAGGCGGGAATGTCCACCTTTAGACCGCGCTCACGGGCCAGCTCGCAGGTCATCTCAATGGGGAAGCCATAGGTGTCGTACAGGTGGAAGGCGCTCAAGCCGTCAAGGGTGCCGTTCTCCACGCGGGAGGCCACCTTGTCGAACTCCTTGTTGCCCTGCTTCAGCGTGCGGGCGAAGCGGCCCTCCTCCAGCTTCAGCTGCTCCAGCACAAAGGCGCTGTTGCGCTCCAGCTCGGGATACACATCCTTGTACTGGTTGATAATCACCTTGGCGATCTCGCAGGTGAAGCCCTCGGGCATTCCCAGCTGCATAGCATAGCGCACCGCACGGCGGATCAGACGACGCAGGATGTAGCCCTGATCGGTGTTGGAGGGGCTCACGCCACGGTCGTCACCCAGAATAAAGGTAGAGGTGCGCATGTGGTCGGCAACAATGCGGAAAGCCTTGGTGACTTCCTCGTTCTCGCCGTAGGTATGACCGCTCAGCTCCGCGATCTTCGCCAAAATGTCGGTGAACGCGTCCGTCTCATAAACGGTCTTCTTGCCGTTCAGCACGCAAATGGTGCGCTCCAAGCCCATGCCGGTATCCACGTTCTTCTGTGCGAGGGGTGCGAAGGTGCCGTCCGCCTGCTTGTTGTACTGCATGAACACATCGTTCCAGATTTCCAGATACCGTCCACAGGAGCAGGCGGGGGAGCAATCCGGGCCGCAGGGCTCCTTATCGGTGATGATGAACATCTCCGTATCGGGGCCGCAGGGGCCGGTGATGCCCGCAGGGCCCCACCAGTTGTGCTCCTTGGGCAGATAGAAGATGTGATCCTCGGCCACACCCATGGAGCGCCACAGGTCATGGCTCTCGGTATCGCGGGGGCAGTTCTCATCGCCCTCAAACACAGTGAAAGCCAGACGATCCTTGTCCAGACCCAGATATTCCGGGCTGGTCAGGAACTCCCAGCTCCAAGAAATCGCTTCCTTCTTAAAATAGTCGCCCAGACTCCAGTTGCCCAGCATCTCAAAGAAGGTCAGGTGGCTGGAATCGCCCACGTCGTCAATGTCGCCGGTGCGGATGCACTTCTGCACATCGGTCAGGCGGGTGCCGGCGGGATGCTTCGCACCCATCAAATAAGGCACCAGCGGGTGCATACCGGCGGTGGTGAACAGCACGGTGGGGTCGTTTTCGGGAATGACGGAGGCAGAATGGATGCGGGCGCATCCCTTGCTCTCCATAAACTTCTGGAACATTTCGCGCAGCTGCGCCGAAGTAACCTGCTTCATGGAATGAACACTCCTTTTGCAAAATCGCGGCCCGGAGCGCCAATGAAGCGTACAGCCGCGTAGACATCGCAAACTGCATTATAGCAAAAAGAACATGGATTTGCAACGCTTCCGGTTCCTAATGAAAAGAAATCGCATGAAATATTCCTTATTTCTATATCCAGCCTCGTCCCCCACGCGACGCAAGGTCGCGGCGGCTCTATCAGCCGCCGTGACCACAACCCCAAAACAAGAAAACGCGCCCAACTCGCATGGGCGCGAACCTCCAAAAGACCACACAAGCCTATTCCCAGCCACTCTTCGGGAGGGGGCCCGGGGGAGGGGCTTCTCTTAGAGAAGCCGCCTCCCCCGGAGTTTCTCACCCCTCGTGATGATGCTCACAGCCGCAATCGCAATGGTCATGCTCGTGGTCGTGCTCACAGCCGCAATCGCAGGAATGCACCGCCATGGCCATGAACTTTTCAAAGACCTGACCGACGGTTTCCTCGTTGGATTCCACAACGAAGGCCAGCTGCCCCTCCTCGTGCTTCTCCAAGCGCGTAATGAGGATCTGCTCTTCGCCGTTCGCGTCGGGCTCCAGCTCGATCAGCACCACGTAATCCTGACCCTCATGGGGAATGGTTGCGCCGTACTGAAACTGATATACCTTGCCGTCGGGGCCCGTCAACTCAACCAGAGCTTCATTCAGGTTATGCTCTTCCACGTTTTCAGTCCTCGTCTTCCGCGTCCACAAAGCCATCCTGCTCTTCCATCAGCTGCAGGAACTTCTCGAAGATGACCTCTTGCAGATTCTCATCCTCGACATACTCATAGCACTCTTCGCCCTCGTCGTCCTTGGCGATCTTCATGATGACGACCTCGCCCTCGTCATCTTCCTCGTGATGATCCTCATCCAGCACCATCAGCGCGATGTAATACTCACCCTCATGCTCCAAGGTTGCGAGGTGCTCAAACTGCACGGTTTCGCCGTTGTCGTCCACCAGCTCAATGATGTTGCTGTCCTGATTTTCACTCATTGCGGGTTCCTCCGTTTCTTCAGACAGACGCGCCGCCTGTGCGTCCAGCCACGACTGGAGGATCACCACCGCCGCGACCTTGTCCACCACCTGCTTGCGTTCCTGCCTGTGCATATTGCCATCAATCAGCGTCCGCTCGGCCGTGACCGTTGTAAGACGCTCATCCTGATAATACACCGTCAGGCCCAGTTTTTCAAGCTGTGCGCAAAATTCGCGCACTTTTTGTGTCTGGCCGCCGGCGGTGCCGTCCATGTTCAGCGGCAGACCGCTGAGCACATCGGTCGTTTCGTACTGATCGCACAGCTCCTTAATGCGGCGGCAGTCCGGCCCCCACCCCTTGCGATGGAGCACCTCCACCGGCTGTGCCAGCAAGCGCGTAGGGTCGCTCACCGCGATCCCGATCCGCGCATCGCCTACGTCTAAAGCTAAGATACGTTCGTTCATTATGTTGCAGGGGCGAGGGGGAGGAACCGCTTTGAAAAGCGGTTCCTCCCCCCTCGCGCTCCCCCTCTTCCCTAAACTTTTTATAGGCCTGTGGTGGAAGGCGTTGGTTCTTTGGGGTAGGACTTCTTGTCCGACAAATAGGTTTATCCTCAGTCAGCCTTACGGCTGACAGCTCCTTCTGTGGAAGGAGCCTAGGAGGCCTCGTCTGTGGACGCGCAGTACTGTTGCTCTTTTTCCAGATCCAGCAGCACCAGCGCA
>USCW01000109.1 GCA_900553315.1 uncultured Eubacteriales bacterium | reverse complement strand
CTGACAGAGCCGCCGCGACCTGCCAACTATCACCCCCATACCAATTTATAAGCAGGGACCCGAAGGGGTGGCGGGGGCGATCGGAAAGCCACCGCCTCGTGCCCGCAGGCACGAAATCCCCGCGTCCGCAGACGCTCCCCTTTGGCTCCTTCCACAGAAGGCTCAGTCATGCGCGTTTACGCACATGACTGAGAATACTCCCCCACGCCGCATGTCCGCGGCGGCTCTGTCAGCCGCCGTGGACTCACTCACTCCGCAGAAATCACCCACCCCGCATGGGGATACAAGCTTGAAGGAAAAGACAAGTCTATTCCCAGCTACTCTTCGGGAGTGGGGGTCTGGGGGAGAGGCGCTTCTCTTAGAGAAGCGGCCTTTCCCCCAGAATCTCACCCCAATAGTCTCTTCAGGAGGGAGCGCGAGGGAGGGGACTTCTCTACAGAGAAGTCCCCTCCCTCGCAAAACTTTATTTACTTCGTCCCTAAATATGCGTCTTGGACGCGTTGGTCGGCTAGGAGGGAGGCGCCGGTGCCGGACATCGTGATGCGACCGGTTTCGAGAACGTAGGCGTGGTGGGCGCAGCGGAGCGCGGCGTTCGCGTTCTGCTCAATGAGAAGAATCGTCATGCCCGTCTCGTTTAAGGCGCGAATGATGGAGAAAATGTCCTTTACAATCAGGGGCGCTAACCCCAGCGAGGGCTCGTCCATCATCAAAATGCGCGGCCGCGTCATCATTGCGCGGCCTACCGCCAGCATCTGCTGCTCGCCGCCCGAAAGCGTTCCTGCCGATTGCCATTCCCGCTCCTTCAGACGCGGGAATAGCTCGTATACATGCTCCACGTCTGCCTGTATACTCTCCTTGTCCTTGCGCAGATACGCACCGATCAGCAGGTTTTCCTTTACCGTCAGATTGTCGAACACCCGCCGCCCCTCCGGTACCAGCGCAATGCCCTCGGAAACGATCCGCTGCGTGCTTTGGCTCGTAATGTCCCGGCCGTCATATACAATCCGTCCGGCGCTTGGGCGAACTAATCCACAAATTGTCCGCAGGGTAGTGGATTTTCCCGCACCGTTCGCGCCGATCAGCGTGACGATTTCCCCCTCCTCCACGTCAAAGGAAATGCCCCGCAGCGCGTCAATGCCGCCATAGCTGACCTCCAGATCCGTTACCTTCAGCAAGCTCATTCGTCCACCCCCAGATAGGCCGCGATCACCATCGGGTCATCCCGCACCTCGGCGGGCGTACCCTGCGCAATCTGCTTGCCGAAATCAATCACATAAATGCGGTCGGAAATGTCCATGACCAGATTCATGTGATGCTCAATCATGAAAATCGTCAGGTCGAAGTTGTCTTTGATCTCCCGAATGAAGCTCCCCAGTTCCTCCGTTTCCTGCGGATTCATGCCTGCCGCAGGCTCGTCCAGCAGAAGCAGCTTCGGCTCCGTTGCCAGCGCACGGGCAATCTCCAGCCGGCGCTGCTTGCCGTAGGGCAGGGAAGTCGCCTTTTCGTTCGCCAGATCCGCTAAGCCCACAATGTCCAGCAGCTCCATAGCTTTGCGGCGCATGGCTGTTTCTTCACGATGGTTCAGACGGAAGGTCGCCGTGAAAACATTGCTGGTGCGCCGCAGATGCGTGGCGATCAGCACGTTTTCAAAGGCCGTCTGGGATTTGAACAGACGAATGTTCTGGAATGTCCGGGCAATGCCAAGCTTCGTAATGTGATCTGGGGTCAGGTGAATGTGCTTGCCCTGATACATGTCCCCGTTCTGCCCGGCGTATTGATGCTTCATTTTGCCGGAGGGATGATTCACCGCGATCAGATTGCCGTCGAAATAGACGGCGCCGTTGGTGGGCTCGTATACGCCGGTGATGCAGTTGAACGCCGTGGTCTTGCCCGCACCGTTGGGGCCGATCAAGGCGACGATCTCTCCCTTGTTGACCTCCATGGATAAGTTGTTGATGGCGACCACGCCGCCAAACTGCATGGTGACGTTTTCCACGCGCAATACGCTGCTCATGCCTTTGTCACCTCCCGAGTTTTGGCCTTTTTCGGGATTCGCAGATTCCATAGCTCACGGTCGCCCATCAAGCCACGGCGGAAGAACAACACCACGATCATAATCACAACGGAGAAGACGACCATGCGGAAGCCGCTGCCCAGCAGGGGAATTTGGAAATCGCCGATGAACGTTTCGTTGTCCAGAAAACGCAGCCACCATTCGCTGCACGCAATGAACAGGAACGAGGCCAGCACGCTGCCCGAAATACTGCCCATGCCACCAATGACCACGATCAGCAGAATCTCATAGGTCATGGAGGACTTGAACGCGTTCGCCTGCAAGGAGCCCTGATACATCGCCAGCAGCGCACCGCCCACCCCCGCGAAGAAGGAGCTGATCACGAAGGCCATCTGCTTGTGATGGAATAGGTTGATGCCCATGGCCTCCGCCGCGATCTCGTCGTCGCGGATCGCCTTGAACGCCCGGCCGTAGGTGGAGTTAATCAGCAATAGGATCATGCCGATGCAAATGCCCGCCACAATGAAGGGGAACAGCACTGTGCTTCCCGGCATGACCGTCTTGAAGGTCGGATAGGTCTTGAGCAGGTTGGAGCCGTTCGTGACCGGGCCCAGCGTGTCCCATTGCACAATGGCGCGAATGATTTCCGCAAAGCCCAGCGTCGCGATGGCCAGATAGTCGCTTTTCAGCCGCAGCACTGGCAGACCGATCAGCGCCGCGAAAATCGCCGCCGCAACGCCCGCCAAAACCAGCGCTACAATGTAGTTCAACTCAATGCCAACACAGCCGCCCGCGTAATACTGATATACCGCCGCGCGCTTCGCCAGCGGAATGGTGAACACCGCATAGGTGTACGCACCCACCAGCATGAAGCCCGCCTGTCCCAGCGAAAACAGCCCCGTGAAGCCGTTAAGCAGATTCATGGAAACGGCGATCAGTGCATAAACAGCGCCCTTTTTCAATACCGTCACCAGCATGGAGCTTGCGCCCTGCTCCTTTTCAGCCAGCCACGCAAGAAAGAAGATCAGCGCAACCACCGCCACGCTGATAAGCGCCTTGAGGGTTCCTTGCTTTTTCATGCTTGTCACCTCATACCTTCTCGGCGGTCTTTTCGCCAAACAGGCCGTTGGGCTTGAAGACCAGAATCACAATCAGCAGCGCAAAGGTGAACGCATCGGAGAAGGCCGTGTAGCCCGCCGCCTTGATGAGATTCTCGCAAATGCCGATGATAAACGCGCCAATGACCGCACCGGGAATAGAGCCGATGCCGCCGAACACCGCCGCCACAAAGGCCTTCAGGCCGGGCATCGCGCCCACCGTCGGCGTGACCGTGGAATAATTGGTGAAATACAGCATGGAGCCCACCGCCGCCAAGGCCGAGCCAATAATGAAGGTCGTGGAAATGACCGCGTTGATCTTGATGCCCATGAGCTGCGAGGTTTCGAAATCGCGGGACACCGCACGCATGGCCATGCCTACCTTGGTGTGCTGGATCAGCATCACCAGACCCACCACCAGAAGCACCGTCACGATAGGCGTGACAATGGTCACGATTTTCGTGCTGGCGGAGCCGATTTGAACAGTATCGGACAGCCACGGCAGAACCGGATACTGCTTCGCCAGACCGCCCGTCACATACCACATCAAATTTTGCAGCAGATAGGACGTGCCGATGGCGGAAATCATGATGGACATGCGCGGCGCAGAGCGCAGGGGCTTGTAAGCCACGCGCTCCACCACGAAGCCCAGCGCCACGGTCAGCAGAATCACCAGCGGCACGGAAATCGACAGGGGAAGCGTCGCCGTCAGGTAGACCATGAAGAAGCCTGCAGCGGTGAAAATGTCGCCATGGGCGAAATTGATGAGACGCAGAATGCCGTAGACCATGGTATAGCCTACGGCGATCAACGCATACTGTCCGCCAACGGAGACACCTGCGAGGAGATAAGGCAGAATGGTATCAAACATATCTTTATCCTCCGAGGTGTTGGAGATAACGTTCGTGTCCTTGGTGCGTGTGCTCGATGGAGCGTTCGACTCCGAATCAAAAGGTCGTGGGTACGGCGGGGCTTATCCTCAGTCATGCGCTATGCGCGTGACAGCTCCCTCTGCGGAGGGAGCCAAAGGACGGAGCCCGTCTGGCGGCTTTGCAATCGCCCTTTGGGAACCTTCGCTTCTCACTTATAGGCTTGTATCGCACCAAACGTTGGCAGGTCGCGGCGGCTCTGTCAGCCGCCGCGACCACAACCAAGCCTATCGGAGACATGCCTCCTCACAGGCGGAACCAACTCCGAAGAACCGCATAACTCAAACGCCAGCCGCTCTTCGGAAGAGGGGGTCTGGGGGAGAGGCGCTTCTCTCAGAGAAGCGGCCTCTCCCCCAGAATCTCCCAACGCTTCGTCTTTTCGAGAGGGAGCGCGAGGGAGGGGGCTTTTCTACCAGAAAAGCCTCCTTCCTCGCAATCATCCCCCGTACTTTATGGAGGTTTTATGAATGATTTTGAGTTTTTGAGGGGCGCGCTGGGGCGCTGGGAGAACGAGGACGGGAGCTGGACGGCACTGCGGTTTACGGAGGGGCAAATGCGGCTGTATGCGGCGGACGCGGGATACCATGTCCGGTCGCTGGCGAGCGCGGGCATGTGCTGGGATTGCGAAACGGACGCGGAAGCGCTGCACGTTGCGGGGTGTACCCGAGAGGGATCGTCGCAGGACGTTTGGGGCTTTGATCTGCTCGTGAACGGGGCGCTGTTCGCCCATCGGGAGGGGAGCATTGCACAGGAGCCGGACTTCGACTGGCGCGTTGCGCTGCCGAAAGGGACGAAGCGCGTGCAGTTGTTCTTCCCGTGCCTTGCGGAAACACGGCTGCGGGAGCTGTCCCTGTCCGGGGAAAGCTTCGCCCGGAAACCGACGTATGACTGCCGGCTGCTCTGCTTAGGCGACTCCATTACACAGGGGTATACGGTGCATTTTCCCAGCCTTGCCTACGCGAACGGTCTTGCCCTCGCGCTGAACGCGGAGTGCTTGAATCAGTCCATTGCCGGGGAAACGTTCAACCCGGAGATGGTGGATGGCAGTATTGCCCTTCAGCCGGATCGCATCACCATTGCTTATGGCACCAATGATTGGAATTGCAAAACGCGGGAGCAGTTCACCCGGGACGCGGAGGACTATGTGCGGCGCGTCCGGGAAAGCTGGCCTGCGGCGGAGATTTTTGTCATTACGCCTATCTGGCGCGGGGATACGCAGGCGCATCCGGAACGGTTCGCCTTTGTGGAAACGGAAACCATTCTGGAGAAAATCGCCACACAGCACAACGCGAAAACGATTTGCGGCGCAGGGCTGTTCCCGGCGGTGAAGGAGTTGACCGCGGACGGCTTCCTGCACCCGAATGATCTGGGACATCAGGTGTACGCCCAGCGGCTGGCGAAGGCCATGAGACGGTAAATATTACTTTTTCTTGCTGGATGCTGGGCAAAAATTGCTTTTGTCAAAAAAATGACGGTATTTATTTGAATCTTTCGGCCTGACGTGTTAAAATAAGCAAGGAAAACAAGGAAAATGGGTTCCTGCTGTCTATATTTCATAAACATCAAGGAGGTTTTCCATCATGGCTGATCGTATTGTTCTGAATACTATTTCCTATCATGGTCACGGCGCAATCGAGAACATCGTTCCCGAGCTGACCGCCCGCGGCTACAAGAAAGCGTTTGTTTGCTCAGACCCCGATCTGATTAAGTTCGGCGTGACCGGCAAGGTGACGGCGCTGCTGGACGCTGCCGGTTTCGCCTACAGCGTATACAGCGAGATCAAGCCGAACCCCACCATCGCTAACGTGCAGGACGGTGTAGCGGC
>USCW01000108.1 GCA_900553315.1 uncultured Eubacteriales bacterium | reverse complement strand
GGAGCCGTAATCCACGCCAATGTGTAAGGAGCAATATACCATTGGCGTGGATTACGGCTCCCTGTCCGCACGGGGCGTGCTGGTGCGCGTCCGGGACGGGGAGATCGCCGCAGAGGCGGAGTTCGCCTATCCGCACGGGATCATTACCGGGGCGCTGCCCGACGGTACGCCGCTGCCGGGAGATTGGTTTCTGGAGCATCCGCAGGATTATCTGGACGCCATGAGCTTCATTGTGCCCCGTCTGCGGACGCAGTCCGGCATTCCGGCAGCGCAGATCGTGGGGCTGGCTATTGACTTTACATGCAGCACCATGGTGCCGCTGGATAAGCAGGGACAAGCGCTGTGCCTGGACGAAGCCTATGCCTCCCGGCCTCACGCGTGGGTGAAGCTGTGGAAGCACCATGGCGCGAAGCCTCAAGCGGAGGCGCTTCAGCGAGTCAGCGAGGCGCAGGACCGTCCCTATCCCGACTGGTACGGCGGCGTGATCTCCCAAGAGACGCTGACGGCGAAGGTGCTGGAGGTGTTCGCGCAGGATCGGGCGGTGTACGACGCGGCGGATGCGTTTGTGGACGCGGGGGATTACGTGACCTCCCAGCTGGCGGGGGAGATGTGCTTCAGTCTGCCCATGGCGGCGGCGAAGGCCTTCTGGTGCAAGGAGAGCGGATACCCGGACGCGGCCTTTTTCGGGGCTATCGACCCGGCGCTGGCGGATATGCCGCAGCAGAAGCTGATGGCGCATTTCCCGAACGCGAAGCGCGGCTATCCCGGACAAGGCGTGGCGAAGCTGTGCGCGGCGTGGGCGGAGCGGCTTGGGCTGTGCCCCGGCATCGCCCTGTGTCCCGCGCAGCTGGACGCGTATGCAGCGCTGCCGGGATTAGGAGTGACGGGCCCCGGCGAGGCCCTGATGGTGGTGGGCACGTCCATGGCGCTGCTGACCATGCAGACGGATCGGGTGCTGGTGCCGGGCGTGACGGCCTGTCTGCCGGATACGTTCTATCCGGGCATGTGGTGCTATGCGTGCGGGCAGAGCAGCCTTGGCGATATTTTCCAATGGTTTGTGGAGAACTACGTCCCGGCGGATTACGTACAGGCGGCGAAGGAACGAGGCATGAGCGTTCACGCCTATTTGACGGAGCTGGCACGAAAAATGGAGCCCGGGGATACGGGACTGGTGGCGCTGGACTGGTTCAATGGGAATCGCTCCTGCTTGGCAAATCCGCGTTTGTCGGGGATGCTGCTGGGCTTGGGGCTTCAAACCCGTCCGGAGGAGATTTATCGGGCGCTGCTGGAAGCCGTGGTGTTCGGGGCGAGAAGCATTTTTGATACCTTTGCGGAAAGCGGCGCACCTATTGAAGAGGTGGTGCTCTGCGGCGGCATCCCGATGAAAAACACGCTGCTGAATCAGATGTATGCGGACATTCTGCGCCGGCCCATTCGGGTGAGCGCCTGTAAACAGGCTCCTGCGCTGGGCTCGGCCATCAACGCCGCAGCGGCCGCCGGGGTGATGCCCTTGTCTGAGGCCATTGCACGGATGCACGACGGTGCGTTCCATGTGTATACGCCCGATGAGACGCGTGCGGCGCGCTATGACCTGCTTTACGCGGAATATGCGCGGCTGAGCGACTACTTCGGCCGGGGAGAGAATCGCGTGATGGAGCGGCTGCTGGCCATGCGTGCGGCAGGAAAGGAGCGGAAGCATGAACGGTAAAACCTTGCAGCTTACGCGCACCGTTCCGGTGGAAAGCGGCTGGGATGTGATCGTTATTGGCGGCGGTGCAGGCGGCATCGGTGCGGCTGTTTCTGCCGCACGAGCCGGATGGAAAACGCTGCTGGTGGAGGCGGACGCGTTCACAGGCGGCACGGCGGCAGGCGGTCTGGTGGTGCCCATGAGCGGCATGTTCTTTCACGGCAAGCGCGTGGTGGGCGGCGTTGCGTGGGAGCTGGTGCAGCGCATGGAGCGGCTTGGGGCCGCGCAGGTGGAGCTGCCCAAGGGGCATGTTTCCTTTCACCCGGAATATTTGAAGCTGGTCTCGCGGGAAATGCTGCGGGAAAGCGGCGCAGAGGTGCGCACGGGCTGCATGGCGGTGGACTGCCGCTGTGACGGCGAGCGGCTGACGTATTTGATCGTGCAGACAAAGCAGGGCGCGGCGGCGCTGGAAGGGCGTATCTTCATCGACGCGACGGGGGATGGACAGGTGTGCGCCATGGCAGGAGTGCCCATGCAGGCTCAGGAGCGGCCTATGCAGCCCCTCAGCCTGTGCTTTCTGCTGGAGGGCGTGGACGTGACCACGCCGCTTTTGCGGGACAGCATTCACCACGACGGCAAAAACGGTGCGCCCTCGGTGCAGCAGGAGCTGCACGCCTATTTGGAGGAATGCGTGGCGGCGGGCAAGCTGGATACCTTCGGCGGACCATGGTTCAATACGCTGGTGCGCGGACAGACGCTGGCGGTCAATGTGACCCGCGCCGCGGCGAACGATGCTTCACCGGAGGCAATGCCCAAGGCGGAAGATGCGCTTCGCCGGGATATGTTTACCATTGTGGAGCTTCTGCGGGCGCGTTATCCTGAGTTCCGCTCCTGCCAGATCGTGGCCTCCGGCGTGCGAGCCGGGGTGCGGGAGAGCCGCCGCATCTGTGGCATGGAAACGGTAACGGGGGAGGACTTGCTCACGGGAAAAATGCCCGCCTGTCCCGTGGCGCATTGCGCACATCCCATGGATATGCACAGTCCGCAGAGCGGCGGACAGACGCTTGTTTCGCTGAAGCAGGACGCGTATGTTCCCCATGGTGCGCTGATTCCCCACAACCGAAGCAATCTCCTGACGGCGGGGCGGTGCGTCAGCGCGGATCAGTCGGCCTATGCGTCCATCCGCGTGCAGGGAACGTGCATGTGCTTAGGACAGGCTGCGGGGGTGATGACCGCACAAGCCTTGCGCACTCGGCGCGATCTGCGGGAGCTCCCGGCGGAGACGCTGCGGGAGCAAATGCGGGCGTTCGTGCTTTAGCTGATTTCATACTGCCTATCGGCAGACGGCTCCTTCTGCGGAGGGAGCCTTTTCGTGTACCCTTGCAAATACAGTCGTTCCCCGCATCGCACGGTCGCGGCGGCTCTGTCAGCCGCCGTGACCAGAACCAAGCTTATCGGAGCGTACACTCACCTCACAGGCGGAACCAAGCCTGAAGAAACGTACCGCCCCAAACGCCAGCTACTCTTTGGGAGGGAGCGCAGGGAGGGGAAAGACAGCCATAGGCTACGCCGATTGAGGTGGCGGAACTTCTCTAAGAGAAGCTGCCTCCCTCGCAGTTCCTCCACACTCTGCACGGTCGCGGCGGCTCTGTCAGCCGCCGTGACCAGAACTAAGTCTATCGGAGAGTAACCATACTCACAGGCGGAACCAAGCTTGAAGAAATGTACACGCCAAACGCCTGCCGCTCTTCGGGAGGGAGCGCGAGGGAGGGGCTTCTCTCAGAGAAGCCGCCTCCCTCGCATATCTCCCCCAAAAATCCCGCGAGATTGTGCAAGGTTTCTGCGCAGATTGTTCTTGTTTTTTGGGGTGATATTACGTTACAATATAGAAAAAAGCAGGGGCGGCACGGGCAGCGCCGCCCCAAAGGAGTATGCGAGATGCCGATTTCTTTTGACGCAGCGACCCGTACCTTCAAGCTGGATACTGCGACCTCAACCTACATGATCCGCGTTTATGACGAGGGCTATCTGCTCAACCTGTATTATGGCGCAAAAATCCCCGACAGCTATGTGCCCGACCGGGAACAGCTTACGCCTAACGCGTCGTTCAGCGCGGCGAACCCCGTCATTGGCGAGCATGGCTTCACGCCGGATACCGCGCCCATGGAATACGGCGCTTTCGGGGCGGGAGACATGCGCATTTCCGCGCTGATGGTGCGCAATGAGCAGGGCGACAGCGTGACGGATATTCGCTATGCGGGGCACAAAATCTATGCGGGCAAGCCGCCGATCCCCGGTCAGCCGTCCACCTACGTGGAGCAGGAGGACGACGCGGCGACGCTGGAGCTGACGACTGTCGATCAGGTGACGGGGCTGAAGGTGACGCTGTACTACACGGTGTTCACCAAGCTGGGCGTCATGACCCGGCGCGTGCGGGCGGAGAACGGCGGCGCACAGCAGCTGGAGCTGGAACGCATTTTCAGTATGTGCCTGAACCTGCCCTCCATGGACTATGACCTGCTGACCCTGTATGGCCGCCACATGAAGGAGCGCAACGTGGAGCGCCGCCGTCTGGCCCATGGCGTGCAGGGCGTGGAAAGCACCCGAGGCGTGTCCGGTCATTGTCAGAATCCTTTCGCGGTGCTGGTCGCGCCCCACGCGGATGAAGAGCAGGGCGAGGTGTACGGCTTCAATCTGGTCTATTCCGGCAACTTCTCCGCCCTGTGTGAGTGCGATTTCAACTGCACCTCCCGCTTCTTGATGGGCATCAACCCGACGGGCTTCGGTTGGAAGCTTGCGCCGGGGGAGACCTTTGATACCCCCGAGGTCGTGATGGTGTATACCGACGGCGGACTTGGCGAAATGAGCCGCATTTTCCATCGGTTCTATCGCCGGCATTTGATCCGCGGCCGCTATAAGACGGAAAAGCGCCCCCTGCTCATCAATAGCTGGGAGGCGGCGTACTTTGATTTTGACAACGACAAGCTGGTGGCCTTCGCTCATGAGGCTAAGGCGCTGGGGATCGAGATGCTGGTGATGGACGACGGCTGGTTCGGCCATCGCAATGACGATACCACCTCGCTGGGTGACTGGGTGGTCAATGAGGAGAAGCTTCCTGGCGGACTTGCGCCACTGATCGACCGCGTGGAGGCGGAGGGGCTGAAGTTCGGCATTTGGTTCGAGCCGGAGATGATCTCCCCGGACTCCGATCTGTTCCGCGCACACCCGGATTGGCATGTTCACGTTGCGGGCAGAACGCCCATGCTTGGTCGGAACCAGTATGTGCTGGACGTATCCCGCGCCGACGTGCGCGACGCGGTTTGGGCACAGATGGAGAAGGTGCTGTCCAGCGGGCACATCGCCTACCTGAAATGGGACTTCAACCGCAACATTACGGACGCGGGCTCTGCGCTGCTCCCGCCCGAGCGGCAGAAGGAGTTCCTCCATCGCTTCATTCTCGGTACTTATGAGCTGATGGAGCGGCTCACCACACGCTTCCCGGAGATACTGTTTGAAAACTGCTCCGGCGGCGGCGGACGCTTCGACCCGGCTATGCTGTATTATTCGCCGCAAATTTGGTGCAGCGACAATACCGACCCCATTGAGCGGCTGTACATCCAGTTCGGCACCTCCATGTGCTACCCGGCTTCTACCGTGGGGGCGCATGTCTCTGCTAACGAACGCACGGGCTATGAAACAAAGGGCAACGTGGCGCTGTGGGGCACCTGCGGCTATGAACTGGATCCCCGCAAGCTGACCGAGGAGGAAAAGCAGATCGTTCGCAAGCAGGTAGCCATGTATCATGATACCTATGACCTGATCCGTAATGGCGATCTGTATCGGCTGGTTTCGCCCTTCGACAATGCGTTCCGTGCCGTTTGGGAGATCGTTGCGGAGGACAAGCGCCGCGTGATGGTGACGGTCGTGACCATGCGCATGGACTACATGCCGCACACGATCGTGCGGCTGCACGGCCTTGATCCCAACCTGATCTACGAGGACGAGGCGACGGGTCAGCGCTGCTCCGGTGCGCTGCTGATGCACGCGGGACTGAATCTGACCTATGCGGCAAACAGGGACGGCGCAAGCAAGGTGCTGCTGTTCCGTGCCGTGGGAACGGTGGAGCAGGCATAAAACTAAGGCAATACCGCACAATTCGTAGGCAGCGTAGGCGATGCCTTTTCCGCCA
>USCW01000107.1 GCA_900553315.1 uncultured Eubacteriales bacterium | reverse complement strand
TATAATGCGCGTGGTGAAGGGAGGACGGGTATGTATAAGATGGATCGGAACGCGGCCTGCTGGTGTGGGAGCGGGAAAAAATATAAGACTTGCCATGAAGAATTTGACGAGAAGTATGAGGCACTGCGGGAAAAGGGCTTTGAAATGCCGGAGCGTAAGCTAATTAAGAACGAGGCGCAGATCGAGGCTATCCGCGAAAGCGCGAAGATCAACGTCGCGGTGCTGGACTACGTTGCGGAGCATATCCACGCGGGCATTACCACCGAGGAGATTGACCATTGGGTCTACGAGGAAACCACCCGCCGGGGCGGCATCCCCGCACCGCTGAATTACGAGGGCTTCCCGAAGAGCGTCTGCACGTCCATCAACGATCAGGTCTGCCATGGCATCCCGTCACCTGACGATGAGCTGCTGGAGGGCGACATCGTCAACGTGGATTGCTCCACCATTTTGAATGGATATTTCTCTGATTCGTCCCGCATGTTTATCATTGGCGAAACCGATCCGGAAAATGAAAAACTGGTGAAGGTTGCGCGGGAGTGCGTTCAGGCGGGATTGGATCAGGTCAAGCCGTGGGGACTGCTGGGTGATGTGGGCGCGGCGGTCAATGCGCTGGCGAAAAAGAACGGCTACAGCGTTGTCCGCGAGGTCGGCGGCCATGGCGTGGGTATCGAGTTCCACGAGGATCCCTTCGTCAGCTATGTCACCCGCAAGGGCACTGGCATGGTCATGGCGCCCGGCATGATGTTCACCATTGAGCCCATGATTAACATGGGCACCCATAAAATTTTCATTGACGCGGATAATGATTGGACCATCTATACCGACGATGGAATGCCCTCCGCGCAGTGGGAGATTCAGGTGCTGGTGACGAACGACGGCTACGAGGTTATCTCTTGGTAAAACAGTATAACAGTATAGTTGAAGGAGCGATCATGCAGAAGGCGACAAAAACAAAATGGCTGCAATATGGCGTGACGACGCTGGTGGGGCTTGCCGTGGCGATTCCGCTGGCGTTCAGCAGAGGCTTTGCGTTCGATGGGGATACCGTTGTGAACGCGGCTGCGCTGAGCGACGGCTGCTTCGTGGCGGCGGTGCTGCTGTGCGGCGTGGGCATTCTGGCGTGGACGGCCACCACGGGCTTTTTTGATATTTTTTCCTATGGATTCAAGAGTCTGCTGGTGCTGTTCAGCCCCATGAAGCACCCGGACGACCATATGCACTACGCCGACTATAAGGCCATGAAGGAGCTGAAGCGCGGCAAGACCATTCACTTTATCCTGTATGTGGGATTGGTGTTTCTGGGACTGGCCGGGCTGTTCCTTGCAGTCTATTACAGCGGCTGATTGAATTGTTGACATAAGTCGATAATTATGATAAAAAGAAGTGCCGGCGGCAGGAAACAGCCGTCGGCATGACGAATTTATTTTGGAATTCACAAGGTTTGAGGTGAAAAACAATGGCAGAGTGTAATCACGATTGCTCTTCCTGCAAGAGCAAGTGCGGCGAGGCAACCAGCCTGCTGGCTCCGCAGAACGCGGGCAGTCAGGTCAAGCGGGTCATCGGCGTGGTCAGCGGCAAGGGCGGCGTTGGCAAGAGTTTGGTGACCGGCCTGCTGGCGACGCTGCTGAAGCGCCGGGGATACAGCACGGCGGTGCTGGATGCAGACATCACCGGACCGTCCATCCCCAAGATGTTCGGCATCAAGGACAAGGCCATGGGCTGCGACGAGGGCATCTTCCCTGTGGAGAGCAAGACCGGCGTGCGGGTCATGTCCATCAACCTGCTGCTGGAGCATGATACCGATCCCGTGGTGTGGCGCGGTTCCCTGATCTCCGGTACAGTCAAGCAGTTCTGGTCGGATGTGATCTGGGGCGATGTGGACTACATGTTTGTGGACATGCCTCCGGGAACGGGCGATGTGCCTCTGACGGTGTTCCAGTCCCTGCCCGTGGATGGCATCATCATCGTGGCCAGCCCCCAGGAGCTGGTGGGCATGATCGTGGAAAAGGCGGTCAACATGGCCAACATGATGAACATTCCCGTGCTGGGCATTGTGGAAAACATGAGCTGGATCGCTTGCCCGGACTGCGGCAAGAAGATTTACCCCTTCGGCGAGGGCAAGACCCTCGAGGTAGCTCAGGCGCACAGCCTGCCCCTGCTGGCGCAGCTGCCTATTCAGCCGGAGCTGGCCTCCGCCTGCGATAAGGGCATGGTGGAGCTGTTCAACGAGAACTGGCTGGACGGCGCTGCCGACGTGGTGGAACATATCCCGGAGCACAAAGCAGAATAAGCAAGGTATGAGGGAGGCGGCTCTTTTGGAAGAAGGGGCTCCTCCCCCGTATTCCCTTCCGAACCTTCGGACGGGATTTTTTTACATCATGGAGAGGACAGCCCGGCATCTCAAGGCGTTTCGGGAGGCATTGTATGGCGAAATATCTTGGCCCCATTTTGACGGCGACGGTATTTTTTCCGCTGCTGGCGTTTCTGTTTACTGTGCCGTATATGATTTACAGCTATCGAAAATATGGTTCGGTGCTCATCACCCGTGCGGTGCTGATGTATGCGTTTATTTATTATCTGATCTGCGTTTACGCGCTGGCGATTCTGCCCTTCCCGGACGCGAACACCGTCGTGACCCAGCGCACGCGGGTGAACTTGATTCCCTTCAGCTATGTGCCGGAGGTCATTGCCAAGAGCACAGCCTTTGACTGGAGCGACCCCGGCAGCTGGCTCCCGGCGATTTATTCCTCGGGACTGTATGAGCCGCTGTGCAACATTTTGATGTTCCTGCCGCTGGGTGTGTTTCTGCGGTATTATTTCGGCCTGACCTTCTGGAAAACGGCGCTGATCGCTTTCTTGGGTTCACTGTTTCTGGAGCTGACCCAGCTTAGCGCCACCTATGGTTTGGCACCCTTTGTGTATCGCTGCTGCGACGTGAACGACCTGATTGACAACACTTTCGGCGGTATGGTGGGGTATTGGATCACGCCGCTGCTGACGTGGTTCCTGCCCAGCCGGGAGCGGCTGAATCAGGTGAGCTATCAGCGGGGGAGCCGCGTGAGTTATGTGCGGCGGTTTGTGGCCTTTTCCATTGACTGGTTTGTGGATATGATCTTGGAGCTGATAGCGTCGGTATTGATCCCTTTGGAGGGTACGCTGAAATATCTGCTGGAGGGACTGCTGGTGGCGATCCTGTATCACGGCGTGCTGGTGATCCTGTGGCATGGGCGGACGCTGGGCAAGGCGCTGGTGAAGATTCGGCTGGTGGACGACCAAACGAAGGACACCGCGTCTCCGCGAAGCTATATGCTGCGCGGCATTCTGCTGTGGGGCGTGCTGCTGCAAAGCGGCAACTGGCTGACGCTGCTGACCGAGGACGTACCGATGCTTTCGAATTTCTCGGCGCTGATCGGCATGGCGGGCATTGTCGTTTATGCGGCGCTGCTGTTCAACGCAGTATATAACGGCGTGAAGAATCGTCCGCAGATGTTCTACGAGCAGCAACTGCATCTGATTCAGGTGAGCACGGTGCAGACGAAGGCTATGCAGCCGGCAGCGCAGAAGAGCAACTGAGCGGCGCAAAGGGAGCTTCGCTTAGCGGGAGAGATGAACCCCGGCCCGTGGACGCCTCATTCGGAGAATGTGGCGCTGGCGGACGTGCAGGGTTGCCGCATTCTGGAAAAGCGCTTTGTGGATACCACGCGGCGCTATGGCGCATATCCCTTCACAGTGGCGAGGTGGAACAGTACCTATGCCTTTTAAGGAAGAACTGAAAGCACAGATCGGATGCTCCATCTATATACTGCTGTCGGGAATCAAGCAATATATTTACCGAAAGTAGAATTGTGTTTTTCTTGACGCAATCTGGCAAATCCTGTACAATCAAGGACAGTGCGGCGCGGGTGTGCTGCGGGGAGAGGAGACGAAGCTTTCATGCTTTATGATGGAAAAATCTGGGTGGGTACAGGCGACAAGGCGGTCTGTCTGCTGCCGCAGATGGCGAACCGCCATGGCTTGATCGCGGGCGCGACGGGCACGGGCAAAACCGTGTCCTTGAAGGTGCTGGCAGAGGGCTTCTCCGAGATGGGCGTGCCGGTGTTCCTCAGCGACGTGAAGGGCGATCTGAGCGGCATGGTGCGTCCCGGGGAGCACAGCGACAAGCTGGCCTCTCGGCTGGCGGCGTGCGGCGTGACCAACTTCCAGTACAAGGCGTTCCCAACGGTGTTCTGGGATGTGTACGGTGCGGAGGGACACCCTGTCCGTGCGACGATCAGCGAAATGGGTCCCATGCTGCTCAGTCGGATGCTGGGGTTGAACGATACCCAAGCGGGTGTGCTGAACATCCTCTTCCGCGTGGCGGATGACGAGGGAATGCTCCTGCTGGACGTGAAGGACTTAAAGGCCATGCTGGCCTATGTGGGCGAGCATGCGAAGGAGTATACCCTCGATTACGGCAACGTGTCTCAGGCCTCCGTCGGCGCGATCCAGCGGGCCGTGGCGGTGCTGGAGGATCAGGGGGGCGACCTGTTCTTCGGAGAACCCGCGCTGAACATTGCGGACTGGATGCAACTGGACGAGGACGGCCGGGGCGTAATCAACATTCTGGCGGCGGACAAGCTGTTCAACAATCCGGTGATGTATTCCACCTTTATGCTGTGGATGCTCAGTGAGCTGTATGAGCTGCTGCCGGAGCAGGGTGATCTGGAAAAGCCGCGGATGGTGTTCTTCTTTGACGAGGCGCATCTGCTGTTCAATCATTGCAGCAAGACCCTGTTGGAAAAAGTGGAGCAGGTGGTGCGGCTGATCCGCTCCAAGGGCGTGGGCGTGTATTTCGTTACGCAGAACCCGGCGGATATTCCCATGAGCATTCTGGGGCAGCTGGGCAACCGCATTCAGCACGCGCTGCGGGCATATACGCCCTTGGACGTGAAGGGCGTGAAGGCGGCGGCGCAGACCTTCCGCACGAACCCGGCCTTTGACACGGAGGAGGCCATCACGAATCTGCAAACGGGCGAGGCGCTGGTGTCCTTCTTGGACGCGCAGGGTGCACCCGGCATGGTGGAGAAGGCAACGATCCTGCCTCCGGAGAGCTACATGGGCGCTGTCAGCGAGCAGGTGCGTCAGACGGTGATTGAGACGAGCCCGCTGCACGGCGTATATGAGCAGGTGGTGGATCGGGTGAGCGCCTATGAGATGCTGTGCGGAGCGTTCAAGAAGGAACAGGCGGCGCAGGTCGCGCCCGCGCAGGTGCAGGTATCCACGGCGCAGCCGGAGATCAGCAAGCCGCAGAGCTTTATGGTATACGATCCCGCGACAGGCGGGTATGTTTCCCGGAGTCTGCCGCAGATGAGCGCTCCCGTTCAGCCGAGTGCGCCGGTCCTGCAGGTGGAGGAGCCCGCGCCCGCAGCGCAGCCCGTTCAGCCCGCGATGCAGCAGATGCCGGTGATGGTCTTTGATCCGACGACGGGCCAGTACATTCAGAAGATGATGACGATGCAGCTGGATCCTGCGACGGGGAATTACGTAGCGGTACAGCCGCAGAGCGCCGCGGCGGTGAGTCCCGCGGCGGCAGCGCGTGCGGAAAAGGAAGCGGAGAAACAGCGCAAGGCGGCGGAGAAGGCCGAAAAGGAGCGCATTGCGGAGGAGCGCCGTCAGCGTGCCGACGAACTGCGTGAGGAACGCGCCGAGCGTGCCCGCCGCAACGATTCCGTTCTTGGACGCATGAAGAACACGGCCATTGCGACCGTCAGCCGCGAGGTCACCCGAACCCTCACCCGCGGCCTCCTCGGCGGACTAACGGGAAAGAAGAAGTGACGAGGGGGAGACTCCGGGGGAGAGGCCGCTTCTCTGAGAGAAGCGCCTCTCCCCCGGACCCCCTCTCCCGAAGAGCGGTTGGCGTTTGGCGTGCGCGGTTTTTCGGACTTGGTTCCGCCTGTGAGTTGGGCGTGTCTCCGATAAACT
>USCW01000106.1 GCA_900553315.1 uncultured Eubacteriales bacterium | reverse complement strand
AAAAGCCGCTTTTACGAGATCGTCCGCCGTAACGCGCCTACGCCGGGAGCGTTTGAGAAGTATTTGACCCGGCATTGCGTACAGACGGCTCATGAGGCGCTGAAGCAGCTGTCCTTCGCTCGGGGACAGGCGCCGCAGAGGGAGCGGCTTGCGCTGCTTCGGCAGTTCTGCGCATATCCCCGCGTGGCGGAGGGCGTGGCGGCATGTACCCGGGAGCTTGTGGGCTCTCAGAGTCGATGGCTGACGGCAGTGCTGCTGAAAAAACGGCGGTATCGTCTGGCGCTGGCTTATTACGACGGTCAGCAGACGGTGCGCAAACTGCGCAATCGACGCATGAAGTGGCAATGAGCGAAAGAAAGAGGGAATGCGCAATGCAGACGGAGCATACGCCGCTGCTGAGTATTATTGTGCCCATTTACAACGTGGAGGAATATCTTCCGGAATGCTTGAATTCCATTTTTGCCCAGACCTTCACGGATTATGAGCTGATTCTGGTGGACGACGGTTCTCCGGATAACTGCCCGAAAATGTGCGACGAGGCTGCGGCGAAGGATGCGCGGGTGCGGGTGATCCATCAGAAGAACGGAGGCCTCAGCGCCGCACGAAACGCAGGACTGGATATTGCGCGGGGAGAATGGATCGGCTTCATTGATTCGGACGACTATGTTGCGCCGGAGTTCTACAACGTCATGCTGGAGTCAGCGCAAAAGGCGGAGGCGGACATGGCGCTTTGCGGCATTCAAAAGGTGAGCGAGACGGGAAAGCCGCTGATGCAGCAGGTGCCGACGATGGAGGGTACCGTAACGGGGACGGAGGTATTGAAGGGCGTGGCCCGCGGCGTTTACCTCGTAGCCTTCAATAAGGTTTATCGCCGGAGAATTTTTCAAGGCCTGCGCTATCCCGTTGGGAAACTGTATGAGGATACCTTCATCGTGGCGGACGTTTACGCTCGGGCGAATCGGGTGGCTTGTCTGAATAGGGCCCTGTATGATTACCGTCAGCGAAGCACGGGCATCATGCTCAGCGCACGAAAGCTGCGGGATTACGACGCGGTGGAGGCTGCGGAAGCATTAATCGACCGCCTGCTGGAGATGAGGTTGACGGATGCGGTTCCAGCCAGTGAAAAAATGATGTTCACAAGTCTGCGAAACGTGTACTATCATCTGCCGCCGGAGCAGCGGCGTGATCCGCGCACAAAGGATGCGAAGCGGCGGCATTGGGCAACGCTTCGCAAAATGCGGACGCACCATTGTCTGCCGGTGAAAACGGCAGTACGCTCCGCAGCATTCCATCTTGCGCCGGCGCTGTGTCGGCGCTGGTGGGCAGACTGCCGATAAACGATCATCAACCCCAAAGAGGCGAAGCTCATGCGGACGAAATACGCGATCATCAATATGCTGGTGGGCGTGGGCGGACAGATTTTGAATCTGATTCTGTCCTTCGTGACACGGATCGTATTTGTACATTATCTTTCGGAGGCCTATCTGGGCGTGAACGGGCTGTTCACGGACGTGCTGGGGCTGCTGAATCTGGCAGAGCTGGGCATCGGCACGGCCATGATCTTCAGCCTGTACGAGCCTGCGGCTCGGAACGACCACAAGCAGCTGACGCGGCTGATGAATCTGTACCGGCGGCTGTACCGTATTGTGGCGCTGTGCGTGCTGCTTTTCGGCGCTGTGCTATTGCCCTTTCTGCACGTCTTTATCAAGGGCGGCGAGGGTATCGAGCATTTGCGGCTGATCTATTGCTTGTATGTGCTGAATTCTGCTGGATCGTATTTGCTCAGCTACAAGAACTCCATTTATTTGGCCTATCAGAAGGGCTATATCCGCACGGGTCTGTATCAGATTTTCGAGCTGGTGCGCTTCGGCGTGCAGATTCTGATGCTGATGCTGACGGGGAACTTCATTCTGTACCTGATCGCGCAGTTTGTGATACAGTTCATTCCGAATATTCTGGTGTCGCGCAGGGTGGATCGGGAATTCCCCTTCCTCAAGGAATCGAAGGAGCTGCCGCCGCCGGAGGAGCGCAAGCATATTCTGAAAAACGTGGGTGCGCTGAGTCTGCATCGTTTGGCGACGGTGGTGGTGCGCAACACGGACAGCATCATCATGTCCTCCTTTATCGGCTTAGGGACGGTGGGCTTATACTCCAACTATCGGATGATCCTTTCCGGTCTGAACCAGCTTATCGGCAAGTTTTTTGCTTCCTTCACCAGCGGCGTGGGTAATCTGAACGCCATGGCGGATCATCACAAGGTATATGCTGTCTATCGGGAGCTGGACTTCATTGTCTTCCTGATCTACAGCTATCTGGCGGCGGGGCTGGCGGCGCTGCTGAATCCCTTTGTGCGGATTTTGTTCGGCGAGGGTTACTGCTTTGCCATGCCGACGGTGATTGTATTCATAACGGAGTTTTACCTTTCTGGAATGCGGTGCATGAACCTAACCTTCCGCGAGGTGAAGGGGCTTTTCTGGCACGACCGATACAAGGCGGTTGTGGAGGCGATCCTGAACATTGTGTTTTCGCTGTGGCTGGTGCAGGACTACGGCGTGGCAGGCATTCTGGGCGGCACGGTGCTGTCCAGCCTATGCACCTGCGTTTGGGTGGAGCCCTATGTGCTGATGCGCTACGGCATGGTGGAGCAATGGCAGAAGCGTCTGCGGGATTATTTCCTGACCTATGCTCTGCGTCTCGTGCTGACGGCGGGCATAGCCGCGCTGGCGGTCTGGCTTGCGAATCGTATGGCGATCGCCGACATAGCGACCTTCATTCTTTTCGGCATCCTCTACACGCTTTGCTTCGCTCTCCTGATGCTTCTTCTCTTCTGGCGCAGCGCCGAAATGCGCTCCCTCCGCGCAAGAGTGAAACATATGATGAAGAAGGGGAAGTGAGAGAATTCCGGGGGAGCCCGCTTCTCTGCGAGAAGCGCCTCCCCCGGGCCCCCACCCGAAGAACGGCTGGGAATAGGCTTGAGCTTTCCTACGGACTTGTGCGCCCATGAGCGTTGGGCGCGTTTTTCTATTTGGAGGGCTGTCCGCGCAGAGCGCGGAGCTTGCCCTGTGCCCCGCCCCAATCACCGCGTCTATTGCTGGCTATTCTAATGTAATTCTAAGCTCCTGCCGGGTTGCCTCCTCGCTGCCTGTGTTTTCTTTCCCCCGCCCTTGTGTTATACTATGCTTATTCTAACCTGTCTGCATTCAGAAAGGAGTACCCCATGGAGGCGCTTATTCCCAAGTGGCACCGGGAGCTGGAGCTCTTCTGCGGCATCAAACCCATGCTCATTCTTGAGGGGAACGTGCTGGATCAATACCGTTACCCCGTCCCCGGCAGCGTGGGCGAGGATCAGCTTGTGTCTCTCCCCCGCTATTTGCAGGGTTATTTTCAGGATCAAGGCTACGATCAGGTGGTCTTTTATTCCAATTTGCTAGGCTTCATGAACCCCTATAACGGCGGTATGCTGACCCGCTTTGCCCACATGACCGGCACCACAGTCGATCAGGGAGCCATCCCCGCCGAGTTCAAAGGAAACAAGGCCGACACCGCCCCCAACGTTATCCGCCGGGCGCTGTGCCAGCAGGAGCGCGCCGTGGCCGTCGTGCTGGAAATGGCCTCCCATTACATCACGACCCCCGACCGCATGGATCAGCAGGATGTGAATAGCTTCAACCTGCTGCTGCAAGCCGTTCTCAGTGCCGCGCAGGTGCGCACTCCGCAGGGACGGCGGCAGAATCTGCTGGTGCTGCTGGTCAACAAGGTCAACGATCTGCCCAGCTGGCTGTACCTGAACAATCCCCAACTGAAGATCATCACCCTTGAGACCCCCGACCGAGAGGAGCGGGAGCGTCTGCTGTGCGGCGCCGCCTTCCCCAGCTTTTTTGACAGCACCGTCTACCGGACGCAGATGCCCTATTACGAGGAGCATCCCGAGGAACTGGAACGGCTGAAGAGCCGCTTTCTGGGGCTCACCGAGGGCATGACCTTTACCGAGCTGGACGCCATGCGCCGCCTGAGCAAGCGGGAGGCCACGAACATCCGCGACCTGTGCGCGGTGGTCGATCTCTATAAATACGGCGTGAAGGAGAACCCGTGGCAGACGCTCTCCGCCGCCTCGCTGAAAACCGCTAAGGACGACTTCCGCAAGCGCATCAAGGGGCAGGATACGGCGCTGGAACGCACGCTGGACGTGGTGAAGCGGGCCGTCACCGGCATGAACGGCCTGAGCAGCTCCTCCACCGGCAAGCCCAAGGGCGTGCTGTTCTTTGCGGGTCCCACGGGCACCGGCAAAACGGAAACCGCCAAGGCGCTGGCCGAGAAGCTCTTCGGCGACGAAAGTGCCTGTATCCGCTTCGACATGAGCGAATACGGTCAGAGCCACTCCGACCAGAAGCTCATGGGCGCACCTCCCGGCTATGTGGGCTATGAAGCGGGCGGTCAGCTCACCAACGCGGTAAAAAAGAACCCCTTCGCCATCCTGTTGTTCGACGAGATCGAGAAGGCGCATCCCACCATTCTGGATAAGTTCCTGCAAATTCTTGAGGACGGCCGCATGACCGACGGTCAGGGCAACACCGTCTATTTTTCCGAAACGATCATCATCTTTACCAGCAATCTGGGCATCTACGTGAAGGACGCGCTGGGCAACCGCAAGGCCAACGTAACGATGGACATGGATTATGATGAAGTGACCCGCCGGGTGCGCAGCGCCATCGAGGAATATTTCAAGCTGGAGCTTGGTCGCCCGGAGATTTTGAACCGCATCGGTGAGAATATTGTGGTGTTCGACTTCATTCGTCGGGAAGCCGGTGAGGCCATCCTCCGCAGTCAGGTGGATAAGATCATCAGCCGCCTGGAAAGCAGCCGCAATATTCGCGTGGAGATCGCCGACTTTGCCTACGACAGTCTGCGGGAAGCGGCGCTGTTCGACCTGAGCAACGGCGGACGCGGCGTGGGCAATCAGGTGGAAAGTCTGCTGATTAACCCTCTGTCCCGTTGGCTGTTTGATAACGATATACTCAGCGACGCGCATGTGTTGATCGAGGGCTTCGACGTAACGGCGAAGCCCCCGGCGGTGCGCTGCCGCAGACTGGAGGACGCCCATGCGTGACGCCAAAGACGTGCGCATTTCCCGCGAGGCCTATGCGCCCCACCCGCTGGCGAATATTGTAAATGACCTCTGGGGCCGTGCCGCCCCGGCAAATGCAGCGGGCTCCACCACCACCCAAGCCGTCCCCGCTCAGAGCTTCCCTCCCTTTGAACAGCTTTGGCAGGTAGCCGATGAAACAGTGGATTGGACGGAAGCCCTCGTGCGGGAGCATCCCGCAGACGGGCTGACCTCCGAAACGCTCTGGCAGTTCTTCCACGAGAACGCACAAGCCGTGCTGGACGGCGACGTTCAGGCCTACATGACCGTGCTGAAGGCCGCCAACCCGTTGGGCGATTTGAAGCCCTACGCCCGCGCCTATACCGTGCGTGCCACGGACGCGGATGAGCTAACCTGCGATTTCGAGGTCGATCCTGCCTACCTGAGCAGCACCGAAAGCGAAGTCCGGCGCTACCTCTGCGGCGTGTCCCTGCGAGTGGCCCGCGACCTGATGGCGCTGCTCCCCGTAAGCCGCGTTACCGTACACGCCCGCCAAGACGAGAACCCGCTGCTGGATGTGACCTACCCCCGGGAAACGCTCCAACGCGTGCGCTTCTCCTTCGTAGACCCGGTTGCGCTGACGAAGGAATGCCAAGAATGAAAACGGGTGCTTCTCCAATCCGAGAAGCACCCGTTTTCATATACCAAGTATGCAAGATGAATCACCCTCATTCCCGCACTTCTCCGTTCCGCCACGCCGCAAGGTCGCGGCGGCTCTGTCAGCCGCCGTGACCTCAACCAATCCGCAGGAAACCGCGTCCAACTCGCAGGGGCAGCTTGTTTGAGGAAAAAGTCAATTCGAACCCCAGCTACTCTTCGGGAGGGGGTCCGGGGGAGGCGCTTCTCTTAGAGA
>USCW01000105.1 GCA_900553315.1 uncultured Eubacteriales bacterium | reverse complement strand
GCGATGGCGAAAAGCCGGTTGCCCTGGCCGGTGTTATGGGCGGCCTGAACAGCGAGATCAAGCCGCTGACGCTGGAAAACATGCAGCGGGTGCTGCTGCGCGGACCCTTTGCGGGACGGTGCAATGAAGAGTTTCTGCCCAGCGCGCCCCTGAACGGCGTGTGCTTCTCCGCATGGGAAGCCTTTGCGGAAAGCGCCGCGCAGGAGCCGCTGCTGGACGGGCATCGGTACATGCCCACCGGGGTGGAAATCGCCTGTGCCAAGGATGCGGAGGGGCTGCATTACGGCTTCGGCACAAGCTATCGGACGGAAAAGGCGCGGGAAACACGCGGGCTTTTCCTGCGGCAGCTCATGACGGAGGCCGTGCTGGCGGCTCATGCCGCGGGTGCGACGGACGTAAGCTGGCGAATTGCCCTGCCGGAGACGGCACGGTCGCAGCGCCAAAGCTATTTTACGCAAATGCAGACGCTGGCAGCGCAGATCAGCGAGGACACGGGCATTCCGCTAACAGAGAATGTTCCCCCGGTGCAATGGGCAGAGGAAAGCGACGCAATCCATGCGTACTTCCTGCATGACGATCAGCTGCACACGCAGGCAAGCTTCCTGACGCTGGACATAGGTGGGAACAGCGCAAACCTCGGCCTCTGCTCCGGAACGGAGGGTGAGCACACCGCGCACTTCACCGTGCCCATGGGCATGCACACCCTGCTGGATGGACTGCGGACGTACCCGGAACGCCTGACGGAGGACTTTGACCGGGTGCTGGATCATCCCCAACTGGTGCGGGACGTTCGGGCGCTGGCGAAGGAGCTTGCGCAGACGCGGGACGCGGGCAAGGGCCGTCTGCTGCTTGATCTGTTCCTTGGCGGACATTTGTATCCCCTGTCGCGGCACATGAATCAGTATTACGAACAGAACCGCTGCACGTATACTCAGGCTTGTCTGCTGCAAGGCTTCGCGGAGCTGCTGACGCTGCTGGGCGCGTTTCGTGACCATCTGGGCGCGTCGGCTGACCTGCCGGTTTGTCTGGCGGGACGCGGAGCCTTGTGGCTCCAGCGGCTGTCCCCGGAACTAAAGGAAAATTTGGGAGCGTTCCTGTCCGCCGGGAACGGAGCATCTGCGCCGACGCTGTACATGAGCGCCGCACCCAAGCAGGAGATCGTGCAGGGACTGCTGCACCTGACGCACCTGCACCATGACATACCGCAGGAAGCGGACATCACCGACGCACCCACGGTATCGGAAGCAGCGTTCCTTGCGCGGTTCCGTGAGACGCTTCCACAGGCGGCACAGCGCTTGCAGACGGAAAGCGCAGCAAGTCCTGCCTAAACGACAAAAGATAGGGGAAAACATCATGTTTCGAGAGCTTCGCAGAAAGAAAAACGCCATCAGCCTCCCGACAGCCAAGGCACTTTTGCAGTCCAGCCGACGCGGCGTGCTGGCCGTCAACGGGGACGACGGCTACCCTTACGCCGTGCCCATCAATTACTTTTATGACGAGCCAGCCCAGAAAATCTATTTTCACGGCGCACGCGCAGGGCACAAGTTCGACGCGCTGCAAGCCTGCGACAAGGTGTGCTTCACGGTCTACGGAAACGAAACCGTGAAGGACGCGACATGGGCGCCGTACCTGCAAAGCGCCGTTGTGTTTGGCCGGTGCCATTTGGTAGAGGACGGCCCGCGGGCCATGGAGCTGCTGAAAAAGGTCGCCATGAAATACTACCCCACCGAGCAGCTGGTGGATGAAGAGATTGAGCACGCAGGAAAAGCCGCGCAAATTTTCGAGATCGAGATCGAGCATCTCTGCGGTAAGCAGGTACAGGAACGGTAAGAGCGCTGCATGCAAAAAGCGCCTGCTGTTTCAAGTGTCAAAGCGCGCCGTTCTGTCCCGATTCCGGACAGCGCGGCGCGTTTTCGTTGACAAAGATAGGCACAGCGACGATAATGGAAACATATAGCGCCGGTGGCACAACGCTCAACATTGAAGAAAAAAAGGGAGGAAGCATCATGAAATCCTTGGCGACGATTCAAAAAATGGCAAAGACGGGAAAGATTCTCAGCAGATTGGTTTTCATTCTCTGCTTGATCGCGTTCGGCTTTGGCGCCGCATTGCTGATTCTTTTTGCACAGGCAGGTCAAACGGCGCTGCCGGACGGCACCAACTTTGCCGCCCTGCTTCGCATGGAAGGCAATGTAACCTTGGAGGGGCTCTACGCGTACTTCACGGTCATTCTGCTTTTCTCTGCGGGAGAAGCGGTGATCGCCAAATTCGCAGAGCACTACTTCAAGCGTGAACTAACGGACGGTACGCCCTTCACGCAGGGCGGCGCGGATGAATTGAAGCGTCTGGGCATCCTGACCATCTGCATTTCTATTGGCACGCAATGTGTCGCGGCAATCATCCTCAGCTTGGTTTTAGGAGATCAGCGTACGCAAAACACGGCAGCATCTTCGTGGAGCAATGCAGGTCAGCTCTTCTACGGCATCGCGTTTCTGATCGTGTCGGTGATCTTCCGCTACGGTGCGGAGCTGTGTGCGGGCAGACAGCTTCGCAAAGCCTAAGGCAATACCGCACAAATGAGTTGGTGCGGAGGCGAATGCATTTTTTGTCAGATGCGATTGCAGAAATCGAAGGTTTACTGGAGGTAAATCGAGATTTCTGCAAGAAGCAGATGGCAGAAAAGGCATCGCCAGCGCTGCCGACGAATTGTGCGGTAGTGCCTTAAGCAAAGCCAATAAAAGCAGCGTCCTTCGAGGTGAAACATCTCGGAGGACGCTGTTTGCTTACAGATACCTGCCTGTAATGCTGGCTTCGTTTGCCTTGATCTCCTGCGGCGTGCCCGTCGCCACAATGCGTCCGCCGCTTTCCCCGCCGCCGGGACCCATATCAATGATGTAATCGGCGTTGCGGATCACGTCAAGGTCATGCTCGATGACAACGACCGTCGCGCCGTTGTCCAGCAGCGCTTGGAAAACGCCCAGCAGCACCTGCACATCCAGCGGATGCAGACCAATGGACGGCTCGTCAAACACGAATACGGAGTCCGTCTGAGTTTTGCCGATCTCGCTGGCCAGCTTCAGGCGCTGAGCCTCGCCGCCGGAAAGGCCGGGCGTTTCCTCCCCCAAGGTCAAGTAGCCCAGTCCCAGCTGGCGCAGGATCTCCAGCCGCTGACGGACGGTCTTCATGTCCTCGCAGAAGGTCAGCGCCGAGTTTACGTCCATATCCATCAGCTCGGGCAGGGAAACGCTTTCCCCCGCCTTGTTCGTCAGCTTCACGTCATAGGCGGCTCTGGCGTAGCGGGAGCCGCGGCAGTCCGGGCAGGGAATATCCACATCCGGGAGGAACTGCACGTCAAGGCTGACCACGCCCGTGCCGTCGCAGCCGGGACAGCGCAGGGAGCCGGTATTATAGGAAAAATCGCTGGCCTTGTACTCCCGCGTTTTCGCGTCCTCCGACTTGGCGTACAGCTTCCGCAGCTCGTCGTGAACCCCCGCGTAGGTGGCGACGGTGGAGCGGACATTGATGCCGATGGGCGTTGCGTCGATGAGCTTGACATGCTGAATGCCCTCGGCAGCCACGGCGCAAATATGGGACGGCAGAGTCTCCCCGCTGATGCTTGCGTTCAGCGCGGGAATCAGGCTTTCCAGCACCATGGTGGTCTTGCCGGAGCCGGACACGCCCGTAACGACGGTGAGCCGCCCCTTGGGAATATCCACCTCCAGCGGCTTGACCGTGTGAATCTGCGACGTCGCAAGATGAATCGTACCCGCGTCGAAGAGCCGCTCCTTCGGCGTGCGCCGCCGAGTCAGCGTTTCCGCCGTCCCGGCGAGGAAGGGCCCGATCTGCGACGCAGGATTCTCCCGAACGGCATTCAGCGGGCCCTGTGCGATAATATGACCGCCCTTTGCTCCCGCCTCCGGGCCCATTTCAATGAGCCAATCGGCCTCCTTCAAGATCTGCGTATCGTGATCGACGAGAATCACGGAGTTGCCGTCAGCCACCAGATCGTGCATCACGCCGGTCAGTCCCACAATATTGGAGGGATGCAGACCGATGGACGGCTCATCCAGCACATAGAGCACGCCGGTGGTGCGGTTGCGCACGGCGCGGGCCAGCTGCATCCGCTGACGCTCGCCGGTGGAAAGCGTAGCCGCAGAGCGGTCAAGGGTCAAATAACCAAGCCCCAGATCCATCAGCCGCTTGGCGGTGCTTTCAAATGCCTCGCAAATGCTGATCGCCATGGGGCGCATCTCCTCGGGCAGACTTTCCGGCACTCCCTGCACCCATGCGACCAGTTCGGACAGGGTCATGGCGCAGGCCTCGTCCAGCGTGATGCCGCGCAGCTTGGGCGCACGGGCGGCTTCGGACAGGCGCGTGCCGTGGCAGGACGGACAGACGTCCTCCTTCAGGAACTTCTCCACCCGCTTCATGCCCTTTTCGTCCTTCACCTTGGACAAGGCGTTTTCCACGGTATACACCGCGTTAAAATAGGTGAAATCCAGCTCGCCGCCCTGATTGGAATTCTTGGGCTTATAGAAAATGTGTTTTTTCTCGGCGGGGCCGTGATAAACAATATCCTTTTCCCGGTCGGTCAGGTCGCGGAAGGGGACATCGGTGCGCACACCCATGGCTCGGCACACGTCGGTCATCAGCGACCACATCAGACTGTTCCACGGGGCAACCGCACCCTCGTCAATGGTGAGGGATTCGTCCGGCACCAATGCGGCCATGTCCACCGTGCGGATGGTACCCGTGCCGCCGCATTGCTTGCACGCGCCCTGCGAGTTAAAGGCAAGTTCCTCTGCCGAGGGCGCGTAGAAGTGCGCGCCGCATTCCGGGCAGACAAGCTCCTTCCCCGCCGCGACGGCCAGCGTCGGCGGCAGGTAATGCCCGTTGGGACAGCGGTGGCTGGCAAGACGGGAATACATCAGCCGGAGGCTGTTCAGCAGCTCTGTTCCCGTGCCGAAGGTGCTGCGGATACCCGGCACGCCGGGGCGCTGATGGAGCGCCAACGCGGCGGGCACGTACAGCACCTCGTCCACGCTGGCCTTCGAGGCCTGCGTCATGCGGCGGCGGGTATAGGTCGAGAGCGCTTCCAGATAACGCCGGGAGCCCTCTGCGTACAGCACGCCCAGCGCCAGCGAGGATTTGCCGGAGCCGGACACACCCGCGATGCCGACGATCCTCCCGAGTGGAACGTCCACGTCGATATTCTTGAGGTTGTGAACCTTGGCTCCCCGAATGAGCATTTTATCTATCATCATGCGGCATACCTTCTGTATCTTATTTCTGCCCGATCAGCAGCATCCATTGATGGTCGAACCCAATTGCGCCGTCTTTTTCATAGGGCGCAAAGCCGGTTTTACGCCGCCGGATCGCGGCCTGATTTGCGAAGCTCACGGCTGGCCGTTCTCCCGCAAGTACATGCTGTCCAGCAGACGCGTTCCTGCGGCGGTGCGGAAGAAATTTTTCCGTGCGTCCTCGATAGCTTCGCGGCTGCAATGCCCTTCGTCGGCATTGACGAGGAAGTCGGCCTCCAGCAGAATGCGATGGTCAGGGCCGTTCACACCGGTATAGGTATGATGATGGGCCACCAGCCACGAAATACGATTCACGTCCACACCCTCGGCAGGCAGGTCAGCGAAGAACGCCTCCACCAGCGGCGGACTTTCCAGTTCCTGATGCTTGCCGCTTGCGCTGCCGTACTTTTCCCGGCACAGGGGGCAGGCAATATCGTGAACGACGGCGGTATATTCAAGGGTCTGCTGGGTCTGCTGATCCAGCCCCTCCAACTGACCGATCGTTCTGGCAAAGCCCCACACCTTCATAAAATGGGCCACGTCATGCAGATTGCCCTTATAAAACTCCGTCATTTTTTCAATCGCTGCTGCAACAGACACAAAATCCCCCTCCTATCTCCCCTATCTTACAAGAGAACGGAGGGGAACGCAAGATAGAATTTGCGAAGGAGGGGGGGGAAAACTCCGGGAGAGGCGGCTTCTCTGAGAGAAGCCCCTCCCCCGGGCCCC
>USCW01000104.1 GCA_900553315.1 uncultured Eubacteriales bacterium | reverse complement strand
GGGAGGGAGCGCGAGGGAGGGGGCTTCTCTACAGAGAAGCCCCCTCCCTCGCAATCTCCCCCCACGTTACACCTCTTGTACGATTGCTCCGACTAGACCGGGGCCGGTGTGAATGGCCAGAACGGGACTGACGGGGGAAATGAACGCGTCGCGCACATCGAGCTTTGCGCGGAACTTGTCTAAGAGCTTCGCCGCATCCTCTGGCGCATTGCCGTGTACCACCGCCAAGCGTACCGAGCGACCCTCGTAGCGCCGGGTGAACTCGTTGAACATCGCCTCGATCGCGTTGTTCATGCCCCGCGCCTTCGTCAAGGTCTGGTACACACCGTCGTCATTCACATAAATGACCGGCTTTAATTGCAGCATCGAGCCCACCACACCGGCGACCAAACCAATGCGACCGCCCTTGCGCAGAAACTCCAGCGTCCGAATCACAAAGCAGCCTAACTGCCCCTTGCGCTTCTCCTCCACCGCCGCAATCGTCTCTTCCACCGTGTGCCCAGCCTCCAGCATCTCCGCCGCCGTCAGCACCAGCAGACCCAGACCGCAGCTCAGCGTCATGCTGTCCACCACATCCACACGAATGCCGTCCATGTCCTCCGCCAGCATCCGGCACATGTTGTAGGTACCGCTGAGACCCGAGGACATGGCAATATGCAGAATCCGCGTGCAGCCCTCGTCCCGCAGACGAGCGTACAGCGCGGAAATATCCTCCGGCAGCGGCAGCGAGGTCTTCGGTACCTCATTTTTTAATAATTCATACATTTCTTCCTGGTTGATCTCCACCCGATCCCGGAATTCACCGGCTGCGGCGACCACGCGCAGGGATACCATCGAAATATCATAACGCGCCAGTTGTTCGTCGCTCAGGTCACAAGACGTATCCGTGACCAGCGCGACCCTTTCGCCATGGACGTTAAACATGCAAAACGCTCCCCCTTCCTCTGGGATACTGTTCATTATAAGACAGTACGATAAGACAAGTCAAGGCACGGGAAGGTTTTCGTGGGAATTTCATCAGGCGTTCACGTTTCGCTGTCCGCAGTATACATGTGCTTCTCGCCCCATAGGTCGAGGATTTCTACTGCCGGCACACCCTCGCCCTCGGGCAGAAAGCTCGTCTCCGGCAACGCCGGAGATGCCGCCGACCGCGCAAAGGAAAACACCGGATAGAACACCCCGCCACGAATGCGCCCCGCCGACCATTGCTCCACCGCCGTCAGGCCGTGCATCTCCCACGCCTCCGGATGCGCGGAGGGCGCATAGGCCGTCAGTACGATTCCCGCCGGAGTCATCTCCCCATCCAGCTTCGCGGGAGCCTCCGCGCAGGGAAGCACCAGCGAGAAATCCGCGCCCAGCAAACGCTTCCGTGTCAGCGCACAGGCCGCCGTGCTCACATCCACGCCCAAGAAGCGGCAGTTTTCTTCCAACGCAGCCGCCAGCGTCGTGCCGCTGCCGCTGCACAGATCCACCGCAAGATCGCCTGGCTGACAGACTGGGCGAAGCATCCGCGTGAGCAGCTTCACAGGCTTCTGCGTGGGCCAGCCCGTCCGCTGCGGATCGCGCTGCTGCATATGCGAAATGTCCGTCCACACGTCCGTGGGATAGACGGGCTCGTCATCATAATAACGGTACAGCTTGCCGCCGCTGCGGATGGTGCGGCACGGACGGCCATTCTCATCCATGGTGCGCTTCAGGTGGCTCTTGCGGGAGCCCTGCCGTCCGATGGGCACCCGCTGCAGATCAAACCGCGCTTTCCGTCCAGCGGCATACATCAGGATACTGTCATGCTTGCGGCTGAAATGCGTCTGGGAGCGTCCGCCGCTTTCGTAAGCCCAGATGATCTCATTCATGAAAGCCCGCTCGCCGAAGACCTCGTCACAAGCCAATCGACCCAACGCGCTGCTCCGCCAATCCAGATGCAGGTAAAACACACCCGTGTCCGTCAAAAGCGCCTTGGCGCTCTCTGCCAGCCCGCGCAGAAACGCCGTGTACGCCTCGCGGCTCCACTTATCGTCATACCCCTCCAGCGTCAGGAAAGGCTTGCCGGTGCGCCAGCCCTGCTCGCCAAGGGGCTGACGGCGTGAAAACGCATTGCCCGTCAGGAAGGGCGGGTCGGCGTACACAAACTGCGCCTGTCCCTTCCATGGCGCAAGCAGCGTCTGATCGTCCCCCCGACCCAGCAGCAGTGTACCGCAGTCGCCCTTGCCGTGGGTTTCCGGTGCAAGCTGTATCTCATGAAGCTTCATCTTTCAGCCCCCAATGTCCGCGCAAGACGCTTCCATTCGTCCTGCTCGCGGGTCAGTCTGCGCAGAAATGCTGCCTGCGTCTCGTCCTTAGCCAACACGCGTCCGGCCTCCGCCACCGCCTCCACAAAGGCAGGATTCAGCGCCGATTTGCCCTCATGCGTCAGCGGGCACACCGCCCGTCCCCGCCGATCCATGACCACGTGAATCCCGTCCTCCCGCAGAAGCGGCAGCAACGGAAAAATACGGCAGCTGAGGGGGCGCTCCTCCCGGCGGCAACGCCCCGCGCAGACAAGCAGCTTACCTTCCGCACAGTCGAGGACGCGGTAGCCGTCCAGCCCCGCATAAAGGGCTTCTTCTCCGGGGAAAAGCAGCATCCCCTGCGTTTCCTCCGTGGAGGGCTGGCAGCACGCGCCGCCGCATAATCGACCGCAGTCGGATTTCAAGGGGGTAACGTTCTCTAAATTTTTTCGTGCCAGTGTTAAAGCAAAATTATCTATCATTATCTTCTGCCCGTTCCATGGCAATGTGGGCATGTTGTTTTTATCAATGCATATTCTGTCGCACTTTTTGCACCGTTGCCACTATACCCGGTACCGCCACACCATGCACATTTTCCTCCTCCTTTCGGTGTGTTCATTGCTGGAAATATCCACAAGAAAAAAATCACTAATGCAACACCTATTAATGCAATAATTGCATTTTCAGATAGTCCCTTGGATGATGTACTTTGTTGGGTATCCGATTCATTTATATGTGATGAGAAACCTTCTATGTTCCCAGTCTGAGTTGTTGACTGATTCTCTTCGATATTATTATCTTTCTGTTCTACATTTTCCGGTTCTTCTCGCATTGAAGGAATTTTTTCATCTGTAGAATGATCCTCTTCTACTTTTTTCGATGTCAAAGGATACCCACAGTAAACGCACATTTCTGCCCTATCCGAAATTTCTTTTCCACACTCTGGGCATTTAATCAAAGCCATCACTTTGCCTCCTTATCTGTAACATCAATCTCTGTAGCCCCATGTTGAAATCCATATCTAAACAGTACCATTATACGAAAGTAATCAGTTTCATATATAAGCATGGGTATATCATCATCTTTTTCACCAACAAATACAATATTATTCTTGGCAAGACGAGTTCTCCCCATATTTTTCTCTACGCTTGCATTGCACTCGCATTTTCTCTTACCAATTAATATCTCTCCAAAGGTCTGCTTCACATATTTTCTGTCTTTGCTAGCCATCTCTTCCAAGTTTTTCTTCATAGCATTATTAGAATGCACAATCATTTCTGCAGCATCCTTCAAGCTGTAAGGACTGTCTTTTGTTTCTTGAGTTTCAATACACTTTACTCGATGCGGTCGTTCCGCTATAACCGCCTTAATTATCTTAAAATGGTATCCTTCTAGTATGAAATCTTTTTCCATTTTCTGCTCACACTCCTTTTGTAATTTTACTTTTTTTTTCAAAAAAAGTCAAATATTTTTAGAGCTTTTACTTCATGAAAATCTGCTATAGCAAAGCTTTGTATTTTCGTGAAAAAAAATAGTTGGCAACTTCCCGCTCTTGTGGTAAAATATTCAGCGGATATGCCTGCCTTTTTTGCGACCCATCATGCAGGCGTTCCGGAAAGGCTGGGATTTGCGTTGAAACCCGCACAGAAGCTGATGGAGACGATGCAGCTGGCGCAGAACGCCGCGGTCGTCGTGCATAATCCTTCCAACATGTTTTATCTCACCGGCGGTTATACTGGCGAGGGCGTGGTGTATATCAGCCGCAAAACGCAGGCGATCATCACCGACTTCCGCTATACAGAGCAGGCAGGCCGTCAGGCTCCGGACTTCCGCTGCGTGATGGTCGAAAAGGGTCTGAATCACGACCAGTGGGTGGCGAAGCTGGCGCATGGCGAGAACGTCACCATGCTGTACTATGAGGATGATTATCTGACAGTAAAGGCCTTCGACGCGCTGCGTGCCGCCGTGGGCGAGGGCGCTGACTGGCAGCCGCTGGCGCAGAAGCCCGAAAAGCTCCGCGAGATCAAGACCGAGGCGGAGGCGCATTGCATCCGCGAGGCTTGCCGCATTACAGCCGAGGCCTTTGTAAAGATGCTGCCCGAGATTCATGAGGGCATGACGGAAAAGCAGTTGGCCATCCGTCTGGACTTCCTGCAATTAGAATTGGGTGCGCAATGCAATTCCTTTGACACCATCTGCGCCAGCGGCGAGAACGGCTCGCTGCCCCACGCCATCCCCGGCGAGCGCAAGGTGCGCAAGGGCGACCTGATCACCTTCGACTTTGGCTGCAAGGTTGGAGGCTACTGCTCCGACATGACCCGTACCGTAGCGCTGGGCGAGCCCTCGGCGGAAATGCGCCGGGTTTACGATACGGTCTTGGAGGCCCAGCGCATGGGCCGCGAGGCGCTTGCCCCCGGCAAGAGCTGCTTCGAAATTGATAAGCTTGTCCGCGATTACATTGACAGCCAAGGCTATGCGGGCCGCTTCGGCCACGGTCTGGGGCATGCGGTGGGTATCGACATCCACGAGAATCCCCGCCTGTCCACGGGCTGCCATGACGTTGTGGAGGTCGGCCATGTGCTGACGGTGGAGCCGGGTATCTACATTCCCGGTCTGGGCGGCGTTCGCATTGAGGACACCTGTCTGGTGACGGAGAGCGGCAACGATCCGCTGACCGGCGCAGCGCCCAAAGAGCTTATCATTCTATAAACGCAAACCAAACAATTACAGGAGGAATGAATCATGATTACGGCAGGCGATTTCAAAAAGGGCATTACGGTTGAGTGGGACGGCGGCGTGTGGACCATCGTGGACTTCCAGCACGTGAAGCCCGGCAAGGGCGCGGCCTTTGTCCGCACCAAGATCAAGAACGTCATGACCGGCGCGGTAGTGGAGCGCTCCTTCAACCCCACCGATAAGATGCCTAAGGCCATTCTGGAAACCAAGGAAATGCAGTATCTGTACAACGACGGCGATCTGTATTACTTCATGGATCTGGAGACCTATGAGCAGCTGCCCCTGAACCACAGCCAGGTGGAGGATGCGATTCCCTTCGTGAAGGAGAACACCAATGTGACGGTGCGTTTCTTCAAGGGAAGTGCCTTCTCCGTGGAAGCGCCGAACTTTGTGACGCTGGAGGTCACCGACACCGAGCCCGGCTTCAAGGGCGATACCGCCTCCAACACCTACAAGCCCGCTACTGTTGAGACCGGCTACACCCTGCAGGTGCCGCTGTTCATCAACACCGGCGACCTGATCCGCATTGACACCCGCACCGGCGAGTACATGGAGCGCGGCTGAGCATAACGGCATACATGCAGATTGGCACGACCCATTCGGTCGTGTCAATTTACAACAGACGAAAAGTGAACGCAGACGAACGAAAATCGCGCAAGGAGGAGCTTATGAGCAAGCTGACGGATCGTGCATCTTACCTGAAGGGTCTTGCGGACGGCATGGATCTGAACATGGAAAAGGGCAGCAACAAGCTGCTGGTGGAAGCGCTGAGCGTGATGCAGGAAATGGCGGAGGAGCTGGAGAAGCTGTCCAATGCCCACGACGAGCTGAACGAGTACGTGGAGAGCATTGACGACGATCTGGCCGATCTGGAAGACGTGCTCTTTGGCGACGAAGAGGACGACGAAGACGACTGCGATGATGATGAGTGCGGCTGTGGCTGCGGTCATCATCACGATGATGACGAAGAGGAAGACGACGAGGACGAAGAAGATGAGGACGAGGAGGAGCTCTGGCAGCAGCAGGGCTTCCACAGCGCCGAGGACGTCCGCACCGGCGACCGGAAG
>USCW01000103.1 GCA_900553315.1 uncultured Eubacteriales bacterium | reverse complement strand
CATATGCTTTTTATGCAGCACCCACGCCGCAAACACGCACCCTCGCAAAACTCCTTACTTCCGTATTACTGTAATTAAATGTATCTGTGGGCGGGCGAAGAGACGGAGGGGGGCGACGGAGGTGCCTACACCGTTGCTGACGAGGATGTGCGCACGGTTCGCCTCGTACCAGCCGCGCCAGTAGCGGCCGTTCGTCCGGGCGGAGGGGAGCAGGGGCTGACCGAGAAGCGTTACCTGCCCGCCGTGGGTATGTCCGCACAGCGCGAGGTCAAACCAGCCCTTGTCGCCGTTTTGATCCTTCGCGTCCAGCGCCTGTGAGAGAATCGCGGGCGAATGGCTCAGGAAGATCACATAATCCTCCTTGCGCACCTGCGCGGCAACGCCCGCCAAATCAGGCGTGCCGTTGTCCACATCGTCAATGCCCGCAAGATAAATGTAGTCCGCACCGATTTTCACCCGCGCCACGCTGTTCACCAGCGGCGTGACCCCAGCGGCATACATGACCTGCCCCAACTTGGTCAGATTGCTCTCCGGCACCGTGCGATCATGATTGCCCAGTACGGCGGCGGTCAGATACCGCGCATGAAAGGACGGCGCATTCTCAAAAAACGCAATCGCTTCGTCTGAGGTGTTCGCATAGTCGCCGCCCAGCAGAATAATATCCGGGTTGAGACTGTTCACCTGCGTGATGAGATTCTGCACCCGATTGGAGGAAAAGAACGCGCCCTGATGAATATCTGACAGGTAGACGATTTTCAGCCGCGCAATATCGGCGGGAAGATCGTCGGAGGTCAGCGTAACGCTCTCCACCTGCAGGAGATAAGGCTCCACAAAGGGGCAGGCGATCAGCGCCAACGCCGCGACGGCGATCAGGATGCCCACGATGCGGCGCTTGCGCCGCGCTTGATGGCGACCGCGATACTTCATTCGTTCATAACCTCCCTCGCAATGCTGGTTTTGCAGTCATTGTACACTACGCCGCCTTCTCTGGCAAGAAAGGAAGAATATCATGTCGGAATTTCGTACTTTTCCCCCCTGTCCGCTGCTCAGCCCGGTGCCCGCAGTGCTCATCAGCTGCCGTGCCAAGGCTCCGGAAGCAAAGCCTAATCTGCTGACCGTGGCTTGGGCCGGCACGGTCAACAGCAACCCGCCCATGCTGTCCATCAGCGTGCGCAAGGAACGCTACTCCTACGCTATGCTTCGGGACAGCGGCGAATTCACGGTGAACCTGGTGGACGCGGAGCATTGTAAGGCGCTGGATTACTGCGGCGTGAAGAGCGGCCGGGATGTGGACAAATGGGCGGAGACCGGCCTGACTCCCGTGGCGGCTGACGGCCTGACCTACGCCCCTGCCGTGGCGGAGTGTCCGGCATATTTGAGCTGCAAGGTAGAACAGGTCATCCCGCTGGGCAGTCATGATATGTTCTTGGCCCGGATCGTCAGCGTTGCCGCGCAGGAGCGCTTCTTTGCGTCCGACGGTTCCCTGCATTTGGAGGCCGCGCACCTCGTCGCCTATGCGCATGGCGTGTATCAGCGCAGCGACGACGTGCTGGGCTTTTTCGGCTACTCGCTGGCCCGCCCCGAGGTGCAGACGAAGCGGATGAAGGGGTATTGGAAGTAAAGGTTCTGCGTGGGAGGACGCTGAAGGACTCGCCATTGACTTGGCGGGTCTTATTTTATTGTTGAAAATTCACCATGAAGAACAGCCATCGAACGCCGAAACAGCCATGCTCCTAAATGAATGCCTTTCTTCGAATTTTTTTCGCCTCATTCTCCCTCGCTGCCGCCGTGAGAAGCCCGCTCTCGCTTGACAGTTGCCGTGACAGTTGGTATCATGAAAACAAGGAAAACACGAAGGAGAGAGGCAAAATGACGCTGGAAGAAGCGCTGGCGCTGATGCGTCAGGCGGGGGCGCTGGAGGAAGGACATTTCCTGATGAAGAGCGGTCGGCACGCAGATCTGTTTCTGCAATGCGCGCACCTGATCGAGCACGCGGACATCACTGAGCAGCTCTGCAGGGAGCTGGCGGAGCGGTGCCGGGACTGCGGATGCGATCTGGTCATCGCCCCGGCGCTGGGCGGCATTATCTTCGGCTATGAGGTCAGCCGCGCATTGGGCAAGCATTTCATTTACTGCGAGCGCAAGGACGCGGTTATGACCCTGCGACGCGGCTTCCGCATTCCCGAAAAGAGCCGCGTGCTCATTGTCGAGGATACTGTGACCACCGGCGGCTCGGTGCGCGAGGTTATGGAGATCATTCGCGCCAGCGGCGCCGAGACGGTGCAGGTGGCCGCGCTGGTGGATCGCACCCGTGGAAGGGTGGACTTCGGCGTGCCCTTTACCGCCTTGGTACAGGCAGAGGTCAACCTGTATCCGGCGGAGCATTGTCCCCTGTGCGCAAAGGGCGTGCCCATGAGCCCGCCGCGCAATAGCTGATACAAGCTGATACGCATACATCATTGGAAGCTGAACGGCCGTTCTGTCGTTGATTCTGTAGTACAAAGCGATTACGCATAAGAAACGAGGGACTGTACATGAAGGGTATTGTTCTGGCTGGCGGCGCGGGAACGCGCCTGTATCCCCTGACCATGGTCACGAGCAAGCAACTGCTGCCCGTGTACGATAAGCCCATGATCTACTATCCCCTGTCCACGCTGATGCTGGCGGGGATCCAGGATATTCTGATTATCTCCACACCCACCGACACGCCGCGCTTTGAGGCGCTGCTGGGGGACGGCAGTCAGTTCGGGCTGAAGCTGTCCTATAAGGTGCAGCCCTCTCCCGACGGACTGGCGCAGGCCTTCCTGCTGGGCGAGGAATTCATCGGCGACGACGCGTGCGCCATGGTGCTGGGCGATAACATCTTCTACGGCAATGGCTTTTCCAGCATTCTGCGGGAGGCCGCTGCGGCTGCGGAGCACGATGATAAGGCCAGCATCTTCGGCTACTATGTCAATGATCCGGAGCGCTTCGGCATCGTAGAGTTCGACGCGGAGGGCAAGGTCATCTCGGTGGAGGAAAAGCCCAAGCAGCCCAAGAGCAACTACGCCATTACGGGTCTGTATTTCTATCCCAAGGGAGTCAGCGCCATGGCGAAGGACGTGAAGCCCTCCGCCCGGGGTGAATTGGAGATCACCACGCTGAACGACATGTATTTGCAGCAGCAGCGGCTGAACGTGAAGCTGCTGGGGCGCGGCTTTGCGTGGCTGGATACGGGCACCATGGACAGCCTTGTGGACGCGGCGGACTTTGTGCGCATGATCGAAAAGCGGCAGTCCATCAAGATCAGCGCTCCGGAGGAGATCGCCTACAAGAATGGCTGGATCACCAAGGAGAAGCTGCTGGAATCCGCCGCCCGCTACGGCAAGAGCCCCTACGGCGAGCATCTGAAGGCCGTGGCCGAGGGCCGCATCCGCTATTGAGCATACACGAAAGGAAGCAATTATTTCATGGAGAAGATCGAAACCGCCCTGCCGGGCGTGTATATCATTGAGCCGAAGGTCTTCGGCGACAAGCGCGGCTATTTCATGGAGACCTATTCTCAGAAGGCGTTCCATGATCTGGGCATCGACAACGTATTCGTGCAGGACAATCAGTCCTTCACCGCCCAGAAGGGTACTCTGCGGGGCATTCACTTCCAGAATGCGCCCATGGCGCAGGCCAAGCTGGTGCGCGTGACAAAGGGCGCTGTGCTGGACGTGGCTGTTGATCTGCGCAAGGGCAGTCCGAACTACTGCAAATGGGTGGGCGTGGAGCTGAGCGCGGAGAACAAGCGGATGCTGTTCATTCCCCGGGGCTTCGGCCATGGCTTTGTGACGCTGACCGAGGACGTGGAGTTCTGCTACAAGGTGGACAACCTGTACAGCAAGGAATGCGACCGGGGCATTCGCTACAATGACCCCGCCATCGGCGTGGACTGGGGCAAGGTGCAGGACGAGCTGCTCAGCCCGAAGGACACCACCTCGCCGCTGCTCAAGGACAGCGACTGCAACTTCGTCTATGAGGAGGAACAGGCATGACGATCATCGTGACCGGCGGCGCCGGCTTTATCGGCAGCAATTTCATTTATTTTCAGCTGAAGAACCATCCGGAGGACCGCATTGTCTGTCTGGACAGCCTGACCTATGCGGGCAACATGGCGACGCTGGACGAGGCCATGTTGCATGCGAACTTCCGCTTCGTCAAGGCCGACATTACCGACCGGGCGGCGGTGGAGAAGCTCTTTGAGGAGGAGCATCCCGATATTCTGGTGAACTTCGCGGCGGAGAGCCACGTGGATCGCTCGGTGGAGGATCCTGGGCTGTTCCTGCGCACGAATATTCTGGGCACCCAGACGCTGATGGACGCGTGCCGGAAGTACGGCATCAAGCGCTATCATCAGGTGTCCACGGACGAGGTCTACGGCGACCTGCCGCTGGATCGGCCCGATCTGTTCTTCACCGAGGAAACGCCCATTCACACTTCCAGCCCCTACAGCGCGTCGAAGGCTTCCGCCGACCTGCTGGTGCTGGCCTATGCCCGCACCTTCCACCTGCCGGTGAGCATCACCCGCTGCTCCAACAACTACGGCCCCTATCACTTCCCGGAAAAGCTGATTCCGCTGATGATCTCCCGAGCGCTGGCGGACGAGAGTCTGCCGGTATACGGCACGGGCGAGAACGTGCGCGACTGGCTGTATGTGGAGGATCATTGCTCCGCTATTGATCTGGTCATGCGCAAGGGCCGCGAGGGCGAAATCTACAACGTGGGCGGCCACAACGAGCGCACGAATCTCGAGGTGGTCAAGACCATTCTGCGCGAGCTGGGCAAGCCGGAGAGCCTCATCACCTATGTAAAGGATCGTCCCGGTCACGACCGGCGCTACGCCATTGACCCCACGAAGATCCACAGCGAGCTGGGATGGCTGCCCGCTACGCCCTTTGACGAGGGCATCAAGAAGACCATCCGCTGGTATCTGGACAACGAGAAGTGGTGGAAGGACATTCTGGCGGGGGACTATCAGAATTACTACGAGAAGATGTATGGAAATCGGGGGCAGGCGGAATGAAGGTACTGGTAACGGGCGTGGGCGGACAGCTGGGCTATGATGTCTGCAAGGAGCTGGATCGTCTGGGCGTTGAAAACAAGGGCGTGGACGTGCAGGATTTTGACCTGACGGACGGCGACGCGGTGATGGCGGCGGTGAAGGCCTATGCCCCGGACGCAATCATTCATTGCGCGGCCTATACGAACGTGGAAAAGGCCGAGAGTATGCCGGAGGTTTGCGCGGATGTGAACGGCATGGGCACGCTGAACATGGTGCGCGCCGCGCTGGCGGTGAACGCGAAGCTGATGTATATCAGTACGGACTACGTGTTCGATGGGACCGGCGACACCCCCTACGAGGTAAACGACCCACACAAGCCGCAGAGCGTTTATGGATTGACGAAGGATCAGGGCGAGGAGGCCGTGGCCAGCCTGATGCAGCGGTACTTCATCGTGCGGATCAGCTGGGTATTTGGCGTGAACGGGCACAACTTTGTGCGGACGATGATGCGTCTGGGCGCAGAGCGCAAGGAGATCAACGTCGTATCCGATCAGATCGGCTCGCCGACCTACACGGCGGACTTGGCGGTGCTGCTGGGCGCGATGATCCAGACGGAGAAATACGGCGTGTATCACGCGACGAACGAGGGCTACTGCTCTTGGGCGGAGTTTGCACAGGCGATCATGGATGAGGCGGGGTTGAAGTGCGTGGTGCATCCAATCCCCACCAGCGCCTACCCCACCGCGGCGAAGCGTCCGCTAAACTCCCGCATGAGCAAGCGCAGTCTCGATCAGGCTGGGTTTGCGCGGCTCCCCGCTTGGCAGGATGCGCTCCATCGGTATGTGGAAATTTTGAAGAACGAATAATGGAAAAATCATGGGATATAGAAAAGCGGGAGCCCTTCGGCCGAAGGGCTCCCGCTTTTCTGCTGCTGTCATGAAATTTTTCCGAGCTCCTTGAAAATGTCGCGGTTAGCGGCATAGAGCTTCTGATAGACCGCGTAGTATTTGGCGTATTCGGGGACGTTTTCCGGGATGGGCTGCTGTGCGGGATTGACGTGGATCATCTCGCGGCAAGCCTCCTCCACAGAGGGATACAATCCGGCGCCGACGCAGAT
>USCW01000102.1 GCA_900553315.1 uncultured Eubacteriales bacterium | reverse complement strand
GGGTCTGGGGGAGAGGCGCTTCTCTCAGAGAAGCGGCCTCTCCCCCAGAATCTCCGCCTCCCCCGTCTTTAGAGGAGGGAGCGCGAGGGAGGGGGCTTTTCTACAGAAAAGGCCCCTCCCTCGCAATCATAATCACTCATTCACGCATTCAATCATTTATCATCGCTTCGCAGCGTGCGATGGACGACGAGATTCCCAACCTAGAAGTGCTGCGGAACCCACCCTCATAACTCCTTTCCCTCTCGTCGACGTTTCTTAGATTGGCTTTATTGTAGCGTCAAGAAGGAGAAAAGTCACGTTCAAATCATGAACATTTGGGGCGTTTCAATGTTACAATCATGAACATTTGGGTGATCGTCTGTTAAACAGACGAATCTGGTCGACTTTTGTACCGAATTATTCGTTTACTGATTTTGCCCATCTGCCGAGACTGCGACCAGCCTCGACGGCCTTCTGCTCCGCCTCGCGGAGAATTTTTTCCTTGTCCCAGCCGTCTATGTCGATGCCCTCGGCACGGATGGACGTGAACTCGGGGATGCCCAGCAGGTTCAGCACAGCCTTCATGTAGCCTGCTCCCCAGTCGTTTTCCCCAATCGGACTGCCGGCTGTGGATAAATAGTAGGCCTTTTTTCCCTGCGCTAAACCGATGGGCTTGCCGTCCTCGTAGCGGAAGGTCAGGTTGCGTACATACATGTGTTCCACCCAGATTTTCAGCGTGGACGGAAAGGACAAGTCCCAGTACGGCGCACCGATCAGCACCGCATCCGATTGGGCGAACTCCAGCGCGGGGCGAAGCAGCGGCGCTTCCCAGTCACGCTCATCCGCAAGCGCTTCTTTAAAGGGCAGCGTGTCCGCGTCTATGGGGCGCAGATTCATCCGCGTTAAATCATGCTCAAGGATCGTCAGGCCGGGAGCCTCTTCCCGGGCCGCAGTCATAAAGGCGCGGCAGAGGGCGTGCGTCCGGGAAAGCACCGGCCCGCGCATACAGGCATTTACAAATAACAGCTGCACTTGAACAGCCTCCTTTTGCAAATTTTCCATGTATTTCTTCGCCCCGCAAGCAGGATTCCCTTGTATAAAAATCAAATTCATTTACTTAGAACGCCGCATCTGCGGTGAAATGAATCAGGAGGGACAACCTATGAAAAAGTTCCTGGCGGTACTGCTGACCCTGGCCCTGTGTGTGACCATGTTGGCGCTGCCCGCAATGGCCGAGGAAAAGAAGACCCCGTCCATCTGCATCGTGGTGGCTGGCACGCTGGGCGACCGTTCTTTCTATGACTCTGCCAATGAAGGCATTGAAAAGCTGAAGGCTGATTACGGCACCGATATCAAGGTGATCGAGTGCCGTGAGGACGCTTCCCTGTACGAGAGCAGCCTGATCGACGCGGCTGAGGTCTGCGACGTGATCGCTGCGGTGGGCTGGCAGTTTGCCGAGGCGCTGCCTACGGTCGCTGCAGAGCTGCCCGAGAAGCAGTTCCTGTTCATCGACAACGTGATGAACGGCAGCCTGGACAACGAAATGTCCATCGTGTACGCCCAGAACGAGGGCTCCTTCCTCGTGGGCTACATCGCCGGTAAGCTGAGCAAGACCGGCAAGGTAGGCGTTGTGGGCGGTCAGGACAGCGAGACCATCAACGACTTCATCGTGGGTTACGAAGCGGGCGCGAAGTACGCCAACCCCGACTGCGCGGTCGAGGTGCAGTACGCCAACGATTTTGAAGACCCGGCGAAGGGCAAGGAGTGTGCGCTGGCGCTGTACGGTCTGGGCTGCGACATCGTGTATCAGGTGGCCGGCAAGACCGGTGAGGGCGTGTTCGAGGCGGCTGCTGAAACCGGCAACTATGCCATCGGCGTGGACGGCGACCAGAAGTACATCAACCCCGACGTCATCATCTGCTCCATGGTGAAGCAGGTGGGCAAGTCCATCTATGACACCGTGTCCGATATGGATACCTACTTTGCGGGCGGCACCGTCTGGACGGCGGATATGTCCACCGGCTACATTGATGTGGTGTACGGCGACGATACCATGACCCAGCAGGTCTCCGACGAGCTGAAGGCCGAAGTGGAAGACATCAAGACCAAGATCATCAGCGGTGAGATCGAAGTGCCCACCGTCCGCAATCTGGCGGAGTAAGCACGATACTCCCCACAGCGGGAGCTGACAGCTAAAGGCACTACCGCACAATTCGTTGGCAGCGTAGGCGATGCCTTTTCCGCCATCTGCTGCTTGCAGATTTTTCGATTTACCTCCAGTAAACCTTCAAAATCTGCCATTGCATCTGACGAAAAATTCATTCGCCTCCGCACCAACTCATTTGTGCGGTATTGCCTAAAGATTTTCCCGGCGGCACGCGGCTGAAAAAAACAGTTGCGTGCCGCTTTTTTCTATTCTATAATAGAGAGTACCTAATTGTACGGGAAAATTTTATCCATCACCTTAGCAGAAGTGAGGCGATCCACTTGGCACAGGGCGAAACCATCGTTTCCTTCCAGCATGTTTCCATGCAGTTTCCCGGCGTGCTGGCGAATCATGACGTGTCTCTTGACATCCGCAAGGGCGAGGTGTTTGCGCTTGTGGGCGAAAACGGTGCGGGAAAGTCCACCCTGATGAACATTCTTTACGGCCTGAATACACCCACTAGCGGCAAGGTCTTTGTCAAGGGGCAGGAAATTACGCATTTCAGCCCCAGCAGCGCCATTGCCAGCGGCGTCGGCATGGTGCATCAGCACTTTATGCTGGTGCCCTCCTTTACCGTGGCGCAGAACATCGTGCTGAGCAACGAGCCCTGTCGGCACAAGCTCTTCTATGACTTCAAAAAGGCCGTTTCCATTACCGAGGAGCTGGTAAAGGAATACGGCTTGCAGGTCAATCCCAACGACACTGTGGCGGAGATCAGCGTGGGTCTTCAACAGCGCGTGGAGATTTTGAAGACCCTGCATCGCGGCGCAGACGTGCTGATCCTTGACGAGCCTACGGCGGTGCTGACCCCGCAGGAGACGGACGAGCTTTTTGCCGTCATTCGCCGCATTGTGCAGGAAAAGCAGATGACCATCATCATCATCACCCACAAGCTGTACGAGGTCATGGCAATCTCCGACCGCGTGGGCGTGATGCGCAAGGGCGAATTAGTGGGTGTTGCGGAAACGAAGGACGTGAACGAGCGCATTCTGGCCTCCATGATGGTTGGCAAGGACGTGCTGCTGGACGCGCTGGAGCGCGAGCCCGTGGCGGAAAACAGCGTCGCTGTGGAGGTCGATCACCTGCAAGTGCTGGATAACCGCGGACTGCCCGCGGTTCGGGATGTGTCTCTGACGGTGCGCCGAGGGGAGATTCTGGGCATTGCGGGCATTGAGGGCAACGGTCAGAGCGAGCTGATCGAGGCCATTACCGGAATGCGCCCCCTGCGCGGCGGCGATGTAAAGGTCATGGGAACCTCTGTGCGCGGTATGAACCCCGGTCAGGTGCGTGCGCTGGGATTGGCGCATGTGCCCGAGGATCGTTTGGCCACGGGCGTTTCCGCCCCGGCAGACATTACCGATAATCTGATCGTGGGCAAGGAGAAGCTTCCGCGCTTCTCCATTGCGAAAATTCACCTGAAAAGGCGCGCCATCCGCAGCTATGCCCGGGAAATCTTTGATGAATACGACATTCGCGGCGCAGGAGTGGACACGGCGGTGGGGTCTCTCTCCGGCGGCAACATGCAGAAGGTTGTGGTGGCCCGGGAATTCTCCTTTGATACCCCTGTGCTGATTATCTCCCAGCCCACCCGCGGCGTGGACATCGGCGCGATGGACTTCATTCATCAGCAGATCATGAAGAAGCGCAACGAGGGCTGCGCCATCCTGCTGGTCAGCGCCGATCTGGATGAGCTGTTCCGCCTGTCCGACCGGCTGGTGACCATTTATGAGGGCAAGATCACCGGCGAATTCGCCGCAGGTGCGATCGGCAAGCAGGAGATCAGCTACTACATGACCGGCGGTCGGAAGGAGGAAAACGCATGAACAAGCGCAAGGAACGCCTGCAATACCTGCTCTCCCTGACGGTCAGCGTACTGCTGGCGCTGGTGCTGGGCGGCGTGTTGATGGCGGCAACAGGACATGATCCGCTGGAGGGCTACGGTGCGCTGATCACCGGCGCATTCGGCTCACCTCGCGGCATTGGCAACACGCTGGCGAAGTCCGCTACGCTGTGTCTGACGGGTCTGGCTACGGCGGTCGCCGCACAGGCGGGCATTTTCAACGTGGGCGGCGAGGGTCAGCTCTATCTGGGCGCGATTGCCTCCGCCTATGTGGGTTCGCGTTTAGCGGGCGTGCCCGCGTGGATCGGCGTGCCGCTCTGTCTGCTGGCGGCCATGCTGGCGGGCGGCCTGTACGCGTGGATTCCCGCTGTGCTGAAGGTTAAGCTGAAGGTGAATGAGGTCATCACCACCATTATGATGAACTCCGCCGCCATTTACTTCTGCTCCTATCTGGCAAACGGCCCGCTTAAGACGACGGACAAGGGCATTTCGGCGGGCACGGATGCTGTCGATCCCTCCTTCATGTTCGGACGGCTCATCAAGCTTTCCAATCTGACGGAGAGCATTTTCTATGCGGCGGTGATCGCGCTGCTGGTCTGGTATGTGATGACCAAGACCACGGCGGGCTTTGAAATGAAGCTGACAGGCCAGAACGAACGCTTTGCCCGCTTCAGCGGCATCAAGGCCGGCAAGCTGGCGGTGTGGAGCATGGTGGCCTCCGGCGCGATCTGCGGTCTGGTGGGCATGTTTGAGATTTTTGGTCTGCATAAGCGCTTTGTGGAGAGCGTGTCCAACGAATTCTACTTTGACGGAATGCTGGTGGCGATGATTATGCGCTACAAGCCGCTGGGCATTATCCTGATGAGCTTATTCTTCGGTGCGCTGAAGGTGGGCGGCACGGCCATGGAGTCCAAGGTAGGCATTTCCAGCGAGCTGATTATCATTGTGCAGTCCATCATCATTTTCTTTATGGCGGCGGAGCAGGGCATCACAGCCAGCATCGCGGCCCGCGCGCGCGGCGGAAGGCTGCGCTGACCCTGACGAAAGGAGCGAATGACTGATGGATTGGAGCACCATTTTCAACATCGGCTTGTTTCAAAACACGCTGCGCACGGCCACGCCGGTCATTCTGGCGGGCTTAGGCTGTCTGATGACGGATCATGTGGGCATCATGAACATTGGTGTGGACGGCATGATGCTGGTGGGCGCTTTTGCGGCGGTGCTGGGCAGTTATTTCTGCTCCAGCTGGGCTATGGGGCTGGTATTTGCTATTCTGGCGGGTATTCTGCTGGGGCTGTTCTATGGGCTGTTTGTGGTCAAGTTTAAGAGTGACGAATTCATCATTGGTGTGGCGCTGAACCTGTTCGCGGGTGGTCTGACGGTGTTCCTGCTGCGGACGATTTTCGGTGTAAAGGGTGCGTTCTCCGGCCCGGGCATTGTGGGTCTGCCGAAGCTCTCCGTGGACTGGCTGGAAAGCATTCCGCTGATTGGGCCGCTGCTGAACAATAACACGCTGCTGGTCTATTGCAGCTGGATTCTGATCTACATCTGCTGGGTCTTCATTTATCGCACGCCGCTGGGCTTCTGGATGCGTGCGGCGGGTGAGCATCCGCAGTCCCTGCGCTCTGCGGGCAAGAGTCCGGAGAAGATGAAGTATCTGGCCAGCGTGCTTTGCGGCGTTTTCAGCGGCTTAGCGGGTGCGCATCTATCGTTGGGCTACCTGACGATGTTCAGCGAAAATATGTCGGCCTCCCGGGGATTTATTGCGGTAGCCTGTGTGATTTTCGGTCGTTCAAACCCGCCGAAGGTTTTCCTCGCTGCGCTGCTCTTTGGCTTCATTGACGCGCTGGGAATGCGTCTGCAATCCGTTGGCTTCCCCTCGACCCTGACCTCGACCTTCCCCTACATTGGCACCGTTCTGCTGATGGTCTTTGTCGTCTGTCGCGCCAACGCCAAAAAGAAAAAAGTCGCACAGTTGAGTGAGCGATAATCGAATAGGTGATTGCGAGGGAGGGTGCTTCTCTGAAGAGAAGCACCCTCCCTCACGCTCTCTCCCGAAGAGATGATGTGCTGGGGAGCTTCTGGGGGGAGAGGCCGCTTCTCTGAGAGAAGCGCCTCTCC
>USCW01000101.1 GCA_900553315.1 uncultured Eubacteriales bacterium | reverse complement strand
GCTGCCCCGGCAGTCAGGCCAAGCGCGTGGAGCGTCCCGCCACGGTGGACGCAGGTGCGCCCGTGACCTCTCAGCTTCGGCAATGGCCCGTGCAGATTCAGCTGGCCCCGATCAACGCGCCCTATTTCGAGGACGCGCATCTGCTGATCGCGGCGGACTGCACCGCCTATGCCTATGGCAGCTTCCATCAGGATTTCCTGCGGGGCCGCATTGCGCTGATCGGCTGTCCCAAGCTGGACGACGTGGACTACACCGAAAAGCTCACGGAGATCCTTCGCCGCAACAGCATCCGCAGTCTGACCATCGTGCGCATGGAGGTGCCCTGCTGCGGCGGTCTGGAACGCGCCGCTACCACCGCCTTGAAAAACAGCGGCAAGTTCATCCCCTGGCAGGTCGTGACCATCTCCACGGACGGACAGGTGCTGGGAAGATAAAGCAAGCTTTATGAACACGCCCCCGCGCAGCTTCACTCGCTGCGCGGGGGCATATTTTTCCCTGTCCTTTTGCTTCACTTTATCCCCAGCAGCTCTTCCAGTCGCTGACCGATGTCTCCACCCAAACAAATCGCACGGTGGCTGATCTCCCTCGGACTGACGGCCTCGCTCAGGTTCAGACAAGCATAGGTTGCCTCCGGATTTTGGGCGGTCATTTGCCAGAAGGGATACTTGATAATGACCGGGGTGTTGCTCCCCACGCCAAGCTCCAGAAACAGCATCCGCTGACCCGCACGGGCGCGGAGGAACTGCGCATATCGCTCGGCGGCGGCGTGCCAGCCCACATCCTCCACAAAGGTGTCTTCGGCGCGTCCTGATAGCGGTTGATGCAGATATACCGGCTCCAATAGGCCCAGAACTCTTCCTGCGAAGGGTAGGGATAAAATCCGCCGCCGTACAGTACGCACCTTTTCGTAACTATCCCATTGACAGCGCCGCACCTCCTGAATAAGATAAGGCTGACACATGCATTTTCGAATGCAGCATTAGGGCAATACCGCACAAATGAGTTGGTGCGATGGCGAATGCATTTTTTGTCAGATGCGATTGCAGAAATCGAAGGTTTACTGGAGGTAAATCGAGATTTCTGCAAGAAGCAGATGGCAGAAAAGGCATCGCCAGCGCTGCCGACGAATTGTGCGGTAGTGCCTTAGAAAAGGAAGGCAGCAATCATGCTTACGAAGGCGGAATTACCCGAATGCCCGGTAGCAACAACGGTGCAGCTGATTGGCAACAAGTGGAAGCTGCTGATCCTGCGCAATCTCATGATGCGCCCCTGGCGGTTCAATGAAATGCTCCGGAGTATTCCGGGATTGAGTCAGAAGGTGCTGACGGACAACCTCCGTGCCCTGGAGGCGGACGGTCTTATCACCCGCACGGTCTATCCCGAGGTGCCGCCCCGGGTGGAGTATGCCCTCTCCGAGCTGGGCGAGACCTTGCGGCCTGTTTTCAGCGCGTTGGAAAACTGGGGAAACGGCTATCAGAAGTTGGTGCGCAACGCTTGAGGCCGTTCGACGGAAGAAAACAATATTTTACAAAAACCTCAAAATACGTTATAGTGTACATGCAAAAAAGCGGGCGCAGAGCGCGTTGTTTTTGTGTGCGCTTTCGTCCTTGGACATCAGGCAATGAAAGGAAGAATTTCCCATGAAGAAACTGCTGTCGCGGCTGGCCGGAATGCTCTACTTCACCGGCTGTTTCCTGTTCCTGCTCTCTTCGAACGCGCAGGCGTATCTTGACCCCTCCGCAACGACGTATATCGTGCAGGCGGTGGCGGGCGTAGCCGTGGTCATCGGCACGGTGGCCGTCATGTACTGGCACAAGGCCAAGAAGAAGGTGCAGAAGGCCCTGAAGCTGGACGAGCACAGCAGCAAGGCCAAAGAAGCCGACGTGGTTGTGAGCGACGACGTGCTGGACGAAAAGAAATGAGTGCCGCAAAAACGACCGTCATACAGACGGACATACACCGCTATGGACTGATGGAGCTGCTCGGCGTGCTGCTGGGAGCCGTCATGAGCGTATGCTACGGCGCGACGCAGAATTATGGGTTGGCCATCATCCTGTTTACGCTGTTCACCAAGGCGATTCTGCTGCCCCTGAGCGTGTGGCTCCACAAGAACGGCATTAAAATCGTCAAGCTGCAGGCCCGCATCAACGGCGTGAAGGCAGACTATTACGGCGACGGTGCGGCCATTGCCGAAAAGCAGTCCGAGCTGTATAAGCAGGCGCATTATCATCCCCTGCTGAATCTCGTGCCCATCGGCATTCAGCTGATTCTTTTGATGGGGCTGGTCGAGGTCATTTATCACCCGCTGACTTATCTGCTACATCTGGACACAGGGATCATTAGCCAGCTGACCGACGCGGCTGTGTCCCTGCGCGGCCTGACCGTAGCAAGCAACTCCATTCAGCTGACCGTGGTGGAGCTGGTCAAAAATGGCACGCTCACCTCGGCCTCGGGAGCGCTTTCCCCCGCCATGTCTGCGGCGCTGGCGCAGATCGGCGGACTGAACATGACGCTGCTGGGCGTGGACGTGTGCGCTATTCCCAGTGTACTGGGCGGCGCGTATGCGCTGGCTCCGCTGGCGGCGGCGCTGTCCTCATGGCTTTTGTGCCTGTACCAGAACCGCCAAAACGTGCTGCAAAGCGAGCAGGGACTGCTGAACAAATATGGCACCATGGCGCTCTCCGTCGGACTGAGCCTGTATCTGGGCTGGTTCGTGCCGCTGGGCGTGGCGCTGTACTGGATTGTCAGCAACCTGTTTGCTATCCTGCAAACCGCCGTGCTGAACCGCGTGATTGATCCGAAGAAATATGTGGATTATGAAGCGCTGGAGGCCAGCCGCAAGCGTCTGCATGAAATCGAGGCGCTTCAGCCCGACCGTCATTCCGCCGCCGCAAAGGAAAACGCCCGCCGGGAAAAGGCGGACTACAAGCGCTTCTTCTCCATCGAGAACAAGCATCTGGTGTTCTACTCGGAAAAAAGCGGCTTTTACAAATATTTCAAGGACATCATTGATTACATCGTGACGCACTCCAATGTGGCGGTGCATTACGTAACCAACGACCCGAAGGATCAGATCTTCGAGGTCGCAAAGCGCCAGCCGCAAATCCATCCCTATTATATCGGGCAGAAGAAGACCATCACCCTGTTCATGAAGATGGACGCGGACGTTGTAGTCATGACCACCCCCGATTTGGACAACTACTACCTGAAGCGGAGCTATGTCCGCAAGGATATTGAATATGTCTACGTCCCCCACGGCATGGCCTCGCAGATTCTGACCATCCACAAGGGCGGGTGCGACAACTTCGACACGGCCTTCTGCGCCGGACAGCATCATATCGACGAGCTGCGGGAAATGGAAGCGCTGTACGGCACCCGCAAAAAGACGCTGGCGCCCACGGGCTACTGTCTGCTGGACGACCTGATTGCGGACTACGAAAACCAGCCGCATGAAGCGCATACCCGGCCTGTGGTACTGATCGCCCCCTCGTGGCAGAAGGACAACATTTTGGATACGTGCATCGACGGGCTGATCGAAAGCCTGCTCAAGGCGGACTGCCGGGTGGTGGTGCGTCCTCACCCGGAATATGTGAAGCGCTTCAAGGCGCAGGCCGCGGCGCTGAAGGAACGCTGGAGTCACGTGGACGCGGAGCGTCTGAGCATGGAGATGGATTTCACCTCCAACGTGACCATCTTCACCGCCGATACCGTGGTGACGGATTGGAGCGGCATCGCCTATGAGTTCAGCTTCGCCACGCTGAAAAAGACGCTGTATATCGACACGCCCATGAAGATCTCCAACCCCGACTTTTCCCAATGCAAAACGCCGCCCTTTGACTTGGACATCCGCAGACAGATCGGCGTATGTCTGAAGCCGGAGGAGGTCGGCAAGGCCGGCGCGACGGTGCGCCGTATGCTGGCGGAGGCTCCGCAGAGCGCGGCGGAATTGCGCCGCATCCGGGAGGAAAGCGTATTCAACGTGGGGCATGCCGGGGAAGTCGGCGGAAGGTATTTGCTGAAGCAGCTGGTCGCACGGGCGCAGAACGCAAAGGAGTGATACAAAGCCATGAAGGCATTGATTTTGAATTCCGGGCTGGGCCACCGCATGGGCGTGCTCACCTCCGAGCATCCCAAGTGCATGACGGAGCTTTCCGCCGGGCAGACCATTCTCAGCCGTCAGCTGCGGCTGCTGGCTGACGCGGGCGTTCAAGAGGTCGTCATGACCACCGGCTACTTTGACAAGGTGCTGGTGGACTACTGCCAGTCCCTTGAGCTGCCCCTGCACATCACATTTATCAACAATCCCCGCTATGCGGAAACCAACTATATCTACTCCATCTACTGCGCCCGGGAGGCCTTGCGGGACGACGACATTCTACTGATGCACGGCGACCTTGTGTTTGAGCCCTCCGTGCTGGAAGAAATCATGCAGCAGAAGCAAAGCTGCATGAAGGTATCCTCCACCCTGCCGCTCCCCCAGAAGGACTTCAAAGCCGTGGTGGCAGACGGCTTCGTCAAGGCTGTGGGCATTGAGTTCTTCGACCATGCCATGGAGGCGCAGGCGCTGTACAAGCTGAACCGTGCGGACTGGCAGGTTTGGCTGGACAACATCTGTGCGTTCTGCGAGGCCGGGAAGACCAACTGCTACGCCGAGGTGGCGCTGAATCAGGTGACGGAGACCTGCCGCATTGCAGCCTACGACGTGAAGGATCGTCTCTGCACGGAGATCGACACGCCGGAGGACTTAGCAAAGGTACAGGCGCAACTGCATGAGATCGAAAGCCGCACAGTGTACATGTGCTTCTCCACGGACGTGCTGCACAGCGGGCACATTGCTCTTCTGCGCAAGGCGCAGAAGCTGGGCCGGGTCATCATCGGCGTGCTGTCCGACGAGGCGATCGTGACCTACAAGCGTTATCCGCTGCTGCCCTTTGAAGAGCGGAAATCCCTGTTCGAGAGCATGGCAGGGGTCTACAAGATCGTGAAGCAGGAGACGCTCAGCTATCGTGAAAACCTCGAAAGGTTCCATCCCACCTATGTGGTGCACGGGGACAACTGGGTCAGCGGCATCCAGAAGCCTATCCGGGACGAGGTGCTGGAAATCCTCGCCACCTACGGCGGCAAGCTGGTGGAGTACCCCTATGCCTCCGATCCGAAATATGCGGAGATCGACAAGCGGGCACAGAAGGAGCTTTCTACTCCGGATGTGCGCCGGGGTCGTCTGCGCAAGGTACTGGCCATGAAGGGGCTGGTCACGGCGCTGGAGGCGCACAGCGGCTTGACGGGGCTGATCGTGGAGAACACGGTAGTTGCGGAGAAGGGCGGCGCACGGCAATTTGACGCGATGTGGATCAGTTCGCTGTGCGACTCCACGGCCAAGGGCAAACCGGACATTGAGCTGGTGGACATGACCTCCCGTTTCCGCACGGTGGACGACATCTGTGAGGTCACGACGAAGCCCATTCTGTTCGACGGCGACACAGGCGGTATGACGGAGCATTTTGTGTACACAGTGCGCTCCTTGGAGCGCATGGGCGTTTCGATGGTCATTATTGAGGACAAGACGGGTCTGAAGAAAAATTCGCTCTTCGGCACGGAGGTGGAGCAGACGCAGGCCTCCATTCCGGATTTCTGCGCGAAGATTGCAGCAGGCAAGAAGGCGCAGCGCACCAGCGAATTCATGATTTGTGCACGGATCGAGAGCCTGATCTTGGAGCGCGGCATGGAGGATGCGCTGGAGCGCGCCTTTGCCTTTGTGGGCGCCGGTGCGGACGCGATCATGATCCACAGCCGCAAAAAGGATCCCGCCGAAATCTTTGAATTTGTAGAGCGTTTCCGCGCCAAGGATGCGGTCACGCCCCTTGTGGTCGTTCCCACGTCCTTCAACACGGTCACGGAGGAGGAATTCAAGGCGCGCGGCGTCAACATTGTCATTTACGCCAACCAACTGACCCGCACCGGCTTCCCCGCAATGCAGCACGCCGCCGAGCTCATTCTCTCGACCCACCGCGCCAAAGAATGCGACGACATCTGTATGCCCTTCAAGGACATCATAAGACTGATACCGGAAGAGTAAGGAAACGGGAGATTCTGGGGGAGAGGCGCTTCTCTAAGAGAAGCGCCTCTCCCCCAGACCCCCTCTCCCGAAG
>USCW01000100.1 GCA_900553315.1 uncultured Eubacteriales bacterium | reverse complement strand
CAGCGTCCGCCCCGTGGCGAACGTCCGGCACGGCGCAATGATCGCAGCGGCCCCCGGGAGGACAAGCCCGCCGGTCGTGAGAATCGTCCGCAGAATCTCGCCAAGCCTGTCATGCGCGAGAACCCCAACCGCCGCCGGAATGACGTGGCCTCGCAGGAGCAGAACGCCGCTCCCGTCGAGCGGCCTGTTCAGCCCCAGCGCAATGACCGGGGCACGCTGAACCAAGCACCTCGGAAGGAGAATAAGCCCTCCGTGAGTCCGTGGCAACAGGCGGTGGCTCAGGCGCTTCGCGCCGCACAGGGCGACGACAAGGACGAGCACATTGTAGAAAAACCCATTGACCCCGCCGACCACGAGGACACCTACGTGTTCCATGACGATAACGGCGAGGACGATACCATTTAATACGCAGAGGATGAACGGTCTGACGGCGTGAAACAACGTTGTCAGACCGTTTTTTTCGTGGAGAAAATTCGTCGAATACAAACGCTTTCCGCCGCATTGGCAAAGGGAGAAACGCCCGGTATAATACGGATTGCGCGTGGTTTGAAGGCTATATGAATGTGAGCTTCAGCGGGGGTGCGCGGTGTCGCTAAAGGCGGACGGCTTTGCGGTCAGTATGCTGGGGCGGAACACTTGACCTCCTGCTTTTCGACGGGTGGTATCGGGGGATCAGTCTGCTGCTGGACGCGGAGAAGGCATAGGTTTATTTGGCGGAGCTGCATCCTGAACTGACGCTGACAGAGCTTCCGGGGAAATACTGTCCGGCGGGAAGTTGCTTTACCGCCCGGACGGGGGAGGCGCTTCACCGGGCCTTTCGGCAGATATATGACGCGCCGGAGCGGCTGGCGTTTGAGGTGCGTGATTCTGCTGGTTTGGTTCCGCCTGAGCCCGATAGGCTTGTGTGAGTCCACGGCGGCTGACAGCGCCGCCGCGGACTTGCTGCGTTTGAGCACGCTATAAATAGCAGCTTTTCTGCGAGAACCGCTTTTCCGAGAAATGGCAATTTTAGGGTATACAGAGCACTAGAGGTTGCTTTTGATGAGGATGTGTGCAAGAGATGGTTATCAAAAATTGGCGTGAGCGCTTCGATGAGCTTATGCTGCATCGCGGAGAGGATTACTGGCGCAAGGGACGCGTCACGAAGCTGAACTATACTGCTGATGGGATTCACGCCGTCGTCGAGGGCTCCGCACCCTATGATGTCGATATTCTCCTCCACAAAGGAGAAGTTTCGGACATGACCTGCACCTGCCCTTATGCGGAGGAAAATGAATATTGCAAGCACATGGCGGCGGTGCTTTTTGCCGCCGAGGCCGCGAAGGAGCCCGCTTCCGCCAAAAAGAAGGCAAAAGCAGAAAAGCCCGCCCAGAATTGGAAGCAGGTACTGGAGCAGATGACCTTGGATGAAACCAAACGCTTTGTGGAGCTGCTGCTGTCCTTCAACCCAAAGTATCAGCAGCAGCTCATCATGCAGTACGGCTCCAAGCCCACTGAAAAAATGATGAAGGCTCATTGGCAGCAGGAGCTGAATCGCATTGAGCGACATGCGCAGGATCGTGATGGCTTCATTGATTACGACCGAGCGCCTTTGTTCTTCGGTGAGCTGGAAGACTTTATCAACGAAGAGCTTAAGCTGCTGATGGATCGCAACGACATGCTTTCCGCCTTTGATATGGTGCTTGCGGCCTACACCACGGGTGTAGATCGTGAAGACATCGACGATTCTGACGGGGACACCTTTGAGTTCATCAACTACTGCGAGGACGCATGGAACTGTGTGCTCAATCTGGCAGAGCCATCGGAACGTGACAAGCTTTATAAGCGACTCCAGGAAATAGTCAAGAATGAGACCTCGGACTTGATGTCCGACGCGCCGCAGTCGGTGCTGTTCTGCTATGACTGGGATCCGCCGCATTTGAAACAGAATTTGAAGCTGCTGGACGACATGCTGGCGCAGAAGAAGACGCCGACCGAGGATTTGATCCCCTATCGGCTGATTACTATGAAGCAGCTTGGCTGCACGCAGGAGGAGGTGTACGCGCTCCTGCACAAATATTGGGACAATCCGTATATTCGGGATATGGCGCTCCATCGGCTGCTGGAGGATGGAAAGCTCACCGAAGCCATTCAGCAGCTTGAGCAGGAAAAGACGCTTTCCGCGGGCCTTGAATGGCGGCTGCATGAAGCCAGCGACCAGCTGATCGAGCTGTATCAGAAAACCGGGCAGGCGGAGAAATACCGTGCCGAGCTGCTGCACCATCTTGAGACCTTCTCCCAGTATAAGCTGGACAAGGTCGAACAGCTGCGTGCGGTAACGCCGGAGACACAATGGCCGGAGATGGTGGAGCATCTGCTTGAGCAGAAATCCACCGCACCCATCCGCTGCCAGCTGCTGGTCAGTATAAAGGCATGGGATCGGCTGTTCCAGCAGGTTTCCATCCAGCAAGATATGAAAACGCTGGATACCTATCTTGTCAATCTGCTGGCATGGAATGCAGAAAAGACGCTGGCGCTCTATACGCCGGTCATCCATAAGGCGATGCTTGACGCCTCCACCCGCAAGGAATACGCGCTCCTGATCCATTATCTGCGCAAGCTTCGGCAGCAAACGGCTGGCAAGAAAATCGCCAAGGAAATCGCCGCCGACTGGCGAAACGCCTATCCCCGCAGACGTGCGATGCTGGACGAACTCACAAGCGCAGGTTTTTGAGCCCTGCAAGCATGAAAAAAAGCAAGCCCATCGGCTTGCTTTTTTCGTTTGCACATTCGAGGTTAATATCCGCCCTGCATTTCCTTTAGATCGGTAACTTCCTCCAGCGTGCCCTCGGCATAGCGCTTCTCCGCCTCGGCCATGATGGCCGCAGTCGCGCTCACGCCGCAGCGGGACGCGCCCACCGCACGTGCAGACAGCACCGTATCCAGATCACGAATGCCGCCGGAGCCCTTCACACGCACATGGTCGGAGACGCTGGCGCGCATCAGCTTCAAGTCCTCGATGGTGCAGCCCTTGCTGCCGTAGCCCGTGCTTGTTTTTACAAAGTCGGCGCCCGCCGTCTCGCTCAGCTGGCAAGCCTTCACCTTCTGCTCATCCGTCAGGTAGCAGGTCTCAAGAATCACCTTCACGATCGCCCCCGCCGCGTGTGCGACCTCCACGATCTGATGAATTTCATCCTGCACGTAGTCGTAATCGCCGTGGATCATCTTGCCGATGTTCAGCACCATATCCAGCTCCTGGCAGCCATCCGCCAGCGCCTGCTTCGCCTCAGCCACCTTGATGGCCGTGCGGTGCGCACCGTGCGGGAAGCCGATCACCGTGCAGACCTTCACATCGCTGCCCTTCAGCAGAGACGCGACCAGCGGCATATCACAGGGACGGGCACACACACTGGCCGTATCGTAATGCAGCGCCAGCTCACAGCCCTTGCGGATGTCGTCGTCGGTCAGGAAGGGCTGAAGCGTGCTGTGATCCAGCATCTTGGCAATATCATGGGGAGTCAATTTCATGGGAACATGCCTCCAATTTTCATCGTTTCGGAGGGGCGGCAGCGCCCCTGTAGGTAAAAGAGTTCGTCACGCGTGCCGGGAAAGCCTTTATTCCCGCCAAAATTTTTCCAGAAGCTCCTTTGCGTCTCCCCGCCGCACCTGCCAATGCGCCGGACACAGCGCCCGATAAGCCCCCTGCGTATAGCGGTCGTCCATCAAAAGCGCCACGCCGCGGTCATTCTCCGTGCGGATGACCCTGCCCACCGCCTGGGCCACCTTCTGCATTCCGGGTATCTGATAGGCGTAGGCGAAGCCCCGGCCCAACTGCGCCTCGTAATAATCCCGCAGCGTCTCCTGAAACAGGTTCACCTGTGGCAGCCCTACGCCTACCACCATCACGCCGTCCAGCGCTGTGCCCGGCAGGTCGATCCCCTCGGCAAATACGCCGCCCAGCACACACAGGGACAGCACCGGCTCCACGCCCTCCATGTAGGGCCGCAGAAAGTCCCGGCGTTCCCCCTCGTCCATGTCCGGCCGCTGGGATTGATGGGACAGCTCGCCCAGACGCTCCTCCACCTGCTTCAAGTAGGCAAAGCTGGGGAAATAGACAATATACTTGCCCGGATGCGCGGCAATCATCGTCTGAATCCGTGCCGCAATCCGTCCCGCCGTGGCCTCCCGGTGCTGATAGCGGGTGTTCACGCTCTCCTGCATCACCAGCAGATGCTCCGGCGGAAAGGGCGAGGGCATGGCGAAGCACGCGTCCTCCTCCTCGCCGCCCAGCAGCGTCTTCATATCCTCCAAGGGCGCAAAGGTCGCGGAAAAGCAGATCACACCGCTGAGAGGCGCTGTCACCTCCCGCAAATGCGAAGCCACATCCAGCGCCAGCGCCGTGACGCGGAAATCCCGCCGCCCCTGCGCCAGATAAGCATAGCCCGACTGCTCCCGCCGCTGGGTGCGCAGAAAACCCAGCAGCTCCCGAAGGGCGCTGCCAATTCCTTGCGCCGCCTCGCCCCAGTTGAACCGCTCCTGCCCTGCCGCCGCAAGGGCGTCCACCGTATCCTCCGCCGCGTCGATCATCCCTTCCGGCAGACGCGGCACTCGGCCCTCCGTCTCCCCCTCGGGAAGCGGCACATCCCCGATGCGCTTAAGCAGCTCCGTCAGCGCCTTGTACAGCGGATGCTTCCGCCCCGCCGCCTTACCGACCTCCTGCCGCAAGCGCCGCAGCGCCGGGCCGTCCACCTGCCCGGAGAGCATCTCCCGCGTGCGGGAAAGCAGGTTGTGCGCCTCGTCCACCAGCAGCGTCACGTCTCCCCGCCGGTCGAAAATGCGCTGAATGTGTACCGCCGGGTCAAAGGCATAGTTGTAATCGCAGATCACTACGTCCGCCAGCTCCGCCAAGGACAGCGCAAACTCGAACGGGCATAGCTCGTGCTTCTCCGCCATAGCCGTCACCGCGTCCCCCGTCCAGTCCTGACAGTTCAGCATCTCCGTCAGCGCCGCCTGATCCCGCAGAAAATGCCCCTTCGCCCGGGGACACCAGTCCGGATGGCAAACTGTGGGCCGCGGACATTGCTTTTCTTTGGCGTTCAGCGTCAGCACCCACAGGCGCAGGTCCTGCCGACGCATTCGTTCCACCGCCTCCAGCGCCGCCTGACGCTGCGTTGTGCGGGCCGTGAGGTAGTATACCTGCCCCGTAAGCCCCTCCCCCAGCGCCTTCAGCGCCGGGAATAGCGCCGCCGAGGACTTGCCCGTCCCCGTGGGCATACTGGCGAATAACCGCTTCCGCCGCCGAATCGCCGTGTAGACCTGCACCGCCATTTCCCGCTGTCCCGCCCGATAAGCCGCATAAGGAAAGCTCAGCCCCCGCAGGGAACGATCCCGCGCTATCACATGGGCACGACGTATCCGCTCCCGGGCAATGTAGTTCGCTGCCAGCTCCATCAGACACGCCTCGCAGCGCTCCGCCGTCCATTCCTGCTCAAAGCAGGCGCGTTCTTTGCCCCGACGATCTACATACACCACCCGAAGCCCTACGCTGTCCCGTCCCTCTTCCCGGCAGACGATGGCTCCATAGCATACGCATTGCATCCAATGCGCCATAAGCGGCTCCTCCGGCGCTGTCTGCCCCTGCCATAGCTTGATCTCCTCCACGCAGGGCGGCACCTCCCGCCACGCATCCATACGCCCCGCCACCAGCAGCGCCCACGGCTCCTCGTCTTCCTCCACCGGAATGCATGTGGATACCGGCTTTTCCGCCTCCCACGCGTCCCCCAGCAGCCGCTGACGCGCCTTGTGCCCCAGCATCCCTTCCTGCATGTCCTTGATCGTACCGCCGGGACGAATGTCCTCCCCGTGGTAGGTGAACTCCACCAGCTCGCGCACGGAAATCCGCTGTTCTTCCATCGTCTCACCACCTTTGGATAACGTGATAAAGGGCACTTCGACAGATTTGGCGCTCCATCCTTCAAGATTCCTCCCCAGAGAAAGGGAGTATCCTCAGTCATACGCTGACGCAGGAGAATTTCGCCTCTGCGGAGGCGAGGCGGTGGACGAAGCCCGTCTGGCAGCTTTCCGATCGCCCCCCGCCACCCCTTCGCCCCCCCTTGCTTATAGGCTTGTACCGCACCCAGCGTTGGCAGGTCGCGGCGGCTCTGTCAGCCGCCGTGACCACAAACAACTTGCAAGGAACCGCGCCCAACTAGCAGGGGCG
>USCW01000099.1 GCA_900553315.1 uncultured Eubacteriales bacterium | reverse complement strand
TAATCTTTTCGGAAGGGAGCGCGAGGGAGGGGACTTTTCTTCAGAAAAGTCCCCTCCCTCGCAAATATTACTGTAAATAAATCCCCTCGGTGAGATTGACGAACATGGAGGGGGACTTGAGGGCGTGGGCGCAGCCTTGCCACCAGACGGTGCTGTGATTGGCGGAGACGACGCGCTGACTGCCGTCTTGAAGGACATAGACGAGCGTTATCAGCGGCTCGCCGGGATCGTCTGCTTGCGCGAAAAGGTCATAACGCAGAAAATTGGCCAACTTGACGGACGTTTCAATCTTGTCCTCCATTGTGTATTCGCGGATAGAATCCGCATTATCGGTGTAAGCAACTGTGATTTTTGCAACATCTTCCGCAGAAGGAATACCGAGTAGAAACATGCCGTTGATCAGAATGGAACCGATTACGGTCAGTATGCTCACACAGAGAACAGAGGAGAGCCACCGAAGAAGTTCCTTGCCGAAGCGACGTTTTTGATTGCTCATCAAAACACCTCTTTTCCAAACTATATAATTTCTCACACAACAGCCCGCTGGCAGGTCGCGGCGGCTCTGTCAGCCGCCGTGACCACAACCAAGTTTATCGAAGAGCACTCCACTCTCAGGCGGAACCAACTAAGAAGAAGCGCACCCGCCAAACGCCAGCCGCTCTTCGGGAGAGAGGGGTCTGGGGGGAGAGGGGAAAGACAGCCATAGCCGCCAGTGGCGGCTGAGCATGGCTGTCTTTCTCAACCGAAACAAGCGGCCATAGGCCGCGCCGATTGAGGTTGCGGAACTTCTCTCAGAGAAGCCGCCTCTCCCCCCAGAATCTCCCGGTATCCCTCGCATCTCACCCTAAATCCGGTTCGTCTACTAGCTCTGCCGTGCCGACGCTGGCGTCGGTTTCTAGGATGAGGAGATCGTTCGTGCCCTCGCGGAGCAGGGGAGCGGGAATGTAGAGACGCTTCTGCGGGCCTACCTCCCACATGCGGCCCAGACAGAAACCGTTCAGGAAAACCGTTGTCTTGCCCCAGCCGGGCAGCGCAAGGAACGTGTCCGCCTTTTCGTCTACCTCAAAGGTCAAATGATGCACGCTCGGCGCGTTGACCGTTTCTGCATGCCCCTCAGGACGCAGAGACAGCATCGCCGCCTCGTCCAAGCATACCATCTCCCAGCCGTACAGTTGGTGATTGTTTACGATAATGCTGCGGTCAATACCCTTGCGCTGCTCCTCAATCTTGTAGGAGTAGTTCACACGGCCCATGTTTTCCACAAGAATTTCCAGCACCGCACCGGGCTTCACCGGCACCGGCGGCTCAAACTTGTGCGCTTGCTCCAGCTCGTGATCGTACATCGTCGCAATCAGCTGACCATCCAGCAGAATGTGCGCCCGGTCGTTAGCGCCTACCAGACGAATGCTCCGAAGCTCCGCCTCGTTGACCAGCACCTTGCGATACAGAATGTAGCCGTAATCCTGCCCTAAACGTTCCATGCTGCACGGATTTACCCGCTTCACGCTCGGCAGCTTCGCCATCAGCGGCAGCAGCGGCCCGCAAGCTTCTACCTTCGCGGGGCCGTAAGCTCGACGCGGGATGTCCTCCACAGCCGTTTGCGGCACCGGGCCGAAGCGCTTTTCGATCTCCGCACGATACAGACGATACTTCTCCGTCTCCCGACCATCCTCGCTCAGCGGCGCGTCATAGTCGTAGGAGGTCACGTCCGGGGTCAGCTCGTCATAATAATTCGCACCGTTCATCAGTCCGAAGCTGGTGCCGCCGTGGAACATGTACAGATTGCCGTGTCCCCGGTCGAGGATCGTGCCGAAGTCCTTTGCGGAGGCTGCCGCGTCCGTCCGTGCGTGCGCACCGTGCCCCCAGTGATCGAACCAGCCGTCCCAGAACTCCATGCACATCAGCGGCTTCAGGCCCTGCTGCGCCATGTAGTCGAAGCGCTCGTTGGTCTGGGAGCCGAAATTGCCCGTCTGGAATACGCCGTCGCAATGCCCGCAGGCCAGCATGTCATGCTCCGGGCCGTCGGACGTGACCAGCGGCACATCCATGCCGCCCGCCCGCATCATGTCCCGCAGGGCGGACAGGTATGCTTTGTCGTCGCCATAAGAGCCGTACTCGTTCTCTACCTGCATCATCAGCACCGGGCCGCCGTGGGTAATTTGCAGCGGCGCCAAACGCGGCAGCAGCTCCCGATAATAATCCTGCACATGCGCTAAATATACCGGGTCATTGCAGCGCAGACGCATTCCGTCTTCCTTTAGGAGCCACGCGGGCAGACCGCCGAACTCCCACTCGGCGCAGATATAGGGCGAGGGCCGCAGGATGACCCACAGACCCAGCTCCTGCGCCAGCCGCACGAACTTCTCCACGTCATAAAGGCCGTCGAAGCGGAACTGTCCCTTCTTCGGCTCGTGGCCGTTCCACGGCAGATACGTTTCCACCGTGTTGCAGCCCATGTTCTTTAGCTTTGTAAGCCTGTCCCGCCAATATTCCGGTACCACGCGAAAATAATGAATGGAGCCGGAAATAACCTGGATTTTTTCGCCGTTTAGATAAAAGTCATCCGTGATTGCGAACGTCCCCATGGTCTTACCCTCGTTTTCTGTTATTTTTTGCTTTCCTTATATTGCTCCGCCTGTGCCAGCATACTTTCCGCGTGCTGACGGGCGCTTTCATCATTGTCGCCCGCACCGCCGATCATTCGCGCCAGCTCGCTTACCCGGCCCGCATGATCCAGCGTCTGTACCGTAGTGTGCGTGCTGTCCGCTTCCTGATGCTTTTCCACCAGCAGTTGATGATCCGCCATGGCGGCGATCTGCGGCAGATGCGTCACGCACAGCACCTGCCGGTGTGCGGCGATCATCGCCATCTTTTCAGCTACCACCTGCGCCATGCGTCCGCTGATACCCGTGTCGATCTCGTCGAATACCATGGTGCCCACGCCGCCCCTTGCGGCCTCCAGACTCTTAATGGCCAGCATCATGCGGCTCAGCTCGCCGCCGGAGGCAATCTTCGCCAGGGGCTTCAGGGGCTCGCCGGGGTTAGGGGAGATCATGAATTCCAGCGTGTCGTCGCCGTCGCTCTGCGGCATGGGCTGCCTGCCCGTGTGCGGCGCGAAAGCCACCTCACACACAGTCTTTTCCATGCCGAGGTCGCGGAGCTGCTCCATCATGGCCTGTTCAAACCGCTGTGCCAGCGCCTTGCGCGAGGCGGTCAACTCCCGGGCGCATTGACGATAGGCTGCCAGCAGCCGCTTATGCTCCGCGGCCAGCTCGTTTACCTGCGCGTCAAGGTTGTTTAGCTGCTCGAATTCGGCGGTCATTTTTTCCTGCGCCGCCAGCACCTCCTCCACGGAGGGGCCAAAGCGCCGTTCCAGCCGACGAATCAAGTCCAGCCGATTCTCCACCTGTTCCGCCCGTTGGGGGTCGTATTCCTCCGCTTCCTTCATGCGGCTCAGGTCGTAGGCGGCTTCTTCGATCTCATAGCCCAGCGATTCAAAGCGGTTGTACAGCGCCTGATATTCCGGGGTCAGCTCCGCAATGGTGCGCAGAGCCTGCGTGGCGCTTCGCCATGCGGATACTGCGCCGCCGCCTTCCTCGCCGGTGGCGGAGATGGCTCCCTCCGCCGCAAGAAAGGCATGGCTGGTTTTTTCCGCGTGACGGAACTTGTCTCGCTCGGCGGTGAGGGTCTCCTCCTCGCCGGGCTTGAGACGCGCTTTTTTCAGCATGTTCAGGTCATCGCGCAGGTTCTCCATGCGGCGGGTCTTCTGCTCGTTTTCCTTGACCAGTTTGGCATAGGCCCGGTGGCTGGCGATAAACGCCTGATACGCCTCCGCTGTGGCCGCCATGAGCGCCTGATGCTCTGCGCCGCCGAAGGCGTCCAGAAACTGCATGTGATATTTGGGGTCCATCAAAAACTGATGCTCATGCTGTCCATGCACGTCCATTAAATGCGCCGCCAGCTCCCGCAGAAACGTCACCGGCATGGTCACGCCGCACACGCGGCACAGGTTGCGGCCGCTTCGCGTCAGCTCCCGATACAGGGTCACGGTATTGCCCTCAGCCTCCAAGCCTTGCTCTGCCAGCATGCTTTGCGCGTCCGTGCAGTCGGAGGCATCGAAGGTGGCCTCGACCCATGCCTTATCCGAGCCCGTGCGGATGAGCTCACGATCTGCGCGTCCGCCCAGCACCAGATTCACCGCGTCCACTACGATGGACTTGCCGGCGCCGGTTTCGCCCGTCACCACATGCAGCCCCCTCTGGAATTCCAGCGTCAGGCTCTCAATTAGCGCCACATTGCGCATACTCAGCGTCAGCAGCATGGTCTCAACCTCACTTCATCAGCTCCTGCACCCGGGAAATAATTACCGGCGCTTCCTCGTTGCTGCGAATAATCATTAAAATGGTGTTGTCTCCGGCCAGCGTGCCCAGCACCTCCGGCCAATGGAGACTGTCCAGCGCCTCGGCGGCCACGTTGGCGCTGCCGGAGAGCGTCTTAATGACGATCAGGTTATTGGCGGAGGAAATGGACAGCACAGAGTCCGTCAACATTCGAATGAGCCGATCGGACAGGCCGTGCTCCGCCTTGTCAGCCGTAGCATACTTATACACGCCGTTGGCGGACAGCACCTTCAGCAGCCTTAGCTCCTTGATGTCCCGGGAAACGGTGGCCTGCGTCACGCCGATGCCCCGCTGACGCAGGGCCTCCGCCAGATCCTCCTGCGTTTCAATATCCTGCTTTTCAATAATGTCCAGAATGGCGACCTGCCGTACTGTTTTCATGCCATGCCTCTCCTTCAAAAAATACTTTCTACTTTTTTATTATCGGCTCCACTCCGTCAGCTTTTCCCGCACCAGGGGGAAGAACCGCCGGGGCGACAGCCGCACCAGCCTTACCTTTTCTTCTGCGCGCGCGATCAGCACATCCTCGCCGGGGCGCAGCATACATCTCGTCTGTCCGTCCACCTGCACCACCACGCCGGATTCCTCGTCGCCCTGCAGGGCGAGGCGAATCTTCTCGTTGCCGGGCACCACCACGGGGCGATGCTGCAGGGAGTGGGCGCAGATGGGCGTGATGACCACGCAGTCCACCGCAGGGTGAATCACCGGACCGCCTGCGGAAAGGGAATATCCGGTGGAGCCCGTAGGCGTTGCGACGATCAGGCCGTCCGCCACGTAATGGCCGACGATCTCCTCGCCCGCGAAAGCGTCCAGCGTAATCAGCCGCGCATATCCGCCGCGATTGACCACCACATCGTTCAGCGCGAGATAGCTTTCACCCGTATGGGGCCGGTCAATGCGCAGGAGCATCCGATTTTCCAGCGTATAGCGCTCCTCCATGAGCGCCTTCACGGCTGTTTCGAGGCAGTCCGGCTCCGTTTCCGTCAGAAAGCCCATATGACCCAGATTGATGCCCAGCAGCGGTGCGTTCGTCCGCACGGCCTCCTGCGCCGCACGCAGCAGCGTACCGTCTCCGCCCAAGGCGATCAGCGCATCCAGATGCTCTGCCTGTGTCAGCTCCTTCACATGCAGATAGCTTGCCGCATTCTGCTCGGCCCAGACCTCCGCACCTGCATTCTGCAAGGCTTTCACCGCTCGCGCCGCATACGCAGGCGCATCCTCACGTCCGCCATGGACGAACAAGCCGATCTGTTTCATGCTCTTCACCTTTCCCATTGCTAAGCGCAGTATAACATGTTTCGTATATTCATGCAATACCTGAATAGTCTAAAGTGCGAAAAAATGTTCGCATGAGCGGCACGGAGCGCTCCAAGCCGACAGCTTTCACCACGTTTCCTTAAAAATGTGAAAAACCTGCTTTTCTGTGGAGAAAATCCATTGACGAGGGGGGAAAGTGCGCGTATAATGAAGTAACCCTGCGCATTGGCGCAGGGAAACTTCTGTAAGCTTAAGGATTAGGTGATAAACACAATGAAACGGCTGATTCTCGTGACGTCCCCGCCAGCCTGCGGCAAGACCTATGTATCAAAGGAGTTGGCGAAGGCTCTGAACCCCATTGTTTATCTGGACAAGGACACGCTGATCGTGCTGTCCAAGCAGATTTTTGTGGTGGCGGGCGAGGAATACAACCGCAGCTCTCCCTTCTTTGAGGAGAACATCCGCAATTATGAATACGACGCCATTGTTGATCTGGCGCTGGAGTCGCTGGACTATTCGGATCGGTGTCTGATCAACGCGCCCTTCACCCGTGAGGTGCGCAATGTGGAATACATGCGCTCCCTGCTCGCGCGGCAACAGTCCCCGGCCTGGGTCATGCCTTTCGCCCGCAGGCGC
>USCW01000098.1 GCA_900553315.1 uncultured Eubacteriales bacterium | reverse complement strand
GATGAAGATGTGCGACCGCGTACCGGATGTGCTTTCGCTGGACATGGGCAACCAGTCACCGCCATCGCCCCCATGTGCATCAAAACCGCTCCATCGCCGTCAATGCACCAAACCTTCTTGTCCGGCTGATGCGCCGCAACACCCAGCGCAATGCTGCTGCTGTGCCCCATGGAACCGACCGTCAGGAAATCATGACGGTGGCTTTCGCCTCGCGCCGTCCGAAGCTCGAACAGCTCCCGGCTGGCTTTGCCTGTCGTGCTGATGATGGGATCATTCCCGGTCACATCAATAATGTGCCGAATCACGTCCTCCCGGCGCATGGTGTAGGCATTTGCGTAAGCGACCTTCACGTCTGTGGTCAGCGCACCCTTGCGGATCACAAAGGCCACATCCTTGCCTTGCGCCAGCAGCGGCGCGAAGCCTGACATAGCCGCCGCTACGTCCTCGTCGGTGGTGTCCTTGCCGATCACATAGGAAGCAATGCCCATGTCCTCCAGCAGCTTCAGCGTGATCTCGCCTTGATAAATATGCTGGGGCTCGTCATGCACGCCGGGTTCGCCCCGCCAGCCAATGATGAAGATCATCGGAATGCCGTAGACCTTCTCATTCAGCAGGGAGGCCACGGGGTTGATGATATTGCCTTCGCCGCTGTTCTGCATATAGACCACGGGCACCTTTCCGGTGGCGAGGTGATACCCTGCGGCCAGCGCCGTGCAGTTGCCCTCGTTGGCCGCAATGACGTGATGCTTCGGGTCAATGCCGTAGGTGCCCATCAGGTAATTGCACAGGGCCTTGAGCTGAGAATCGGGAACGCCTGTATAGAAATCCGCGCCGAGCAGCGCCGTCAGTTTTTCAACCTTCATGCCTTTCGCCTGTCCTTTCGCGTTTTGCGGAAGCTCCCGCATGTCAACAGGATACCGGGAAAAACGCTTTCCGTCAACTCCCGGAGACGCATAATGTTTCTTGTGTAAGCAGACCGTTTGCCAGCGCATCAGAGGGGATGAGCGGCGTGAGCGCCCCGGTGTGTACCAGCGCCAAATGGTGCAGCGGACGGGTCAAAAGTACATAGAGCACTCGGCTGAGGAACGCGTCGTCCGGGAAATTTTCCGCGCTGCATTCACCCACGATCACGCAGTCGAATTCCAGTCCCTTCGCCAGCGCGGCGGGCAGGACCAGCAGCCCGCCCGTGTAGGACGCGTCGCCCTCCGCCAGCAGCCGCGCAGGCAGCAGCTTTTTCAGCGCACGATAGGTCTTCTCGGCCTGCTGCTTCGTCTTTTCGATGATGGCAATGGTGTGGTAGCCCGCCTCCTGCCAGCCTTGGGCAAGGTCTGCCAGCCGAGCAATGCGGGCCTTTTCATCCCTGCACGCGTAGACATGCGGCGTTTCGCCGTGGCGCAGTACAGGCTTGGCGGTTAACTGCCCCTCCACGGGATGGCGGGCGGCTACCTGACTGGCCAGCGTCATGATCTCCATGGTGTTGCGGTAGCTAGTCACAAGCTGCTTGACCTCCGCCTCGCCGTGAAAAATGGGGCCCAGCCACTCGCTGAAGCTGTGAATGCCCTCCTCCTCATGCACGCCCTGCATCAGATCGCCCACCAGCGTGAAGGAGGCGTTGGTCGTCAGCTCCCGCAGCAGCTGCACCTGATAGGGAGAAAAGTCCTGACATTCGTCCACCACCACATGGCGTATGGGCAACTGCTTTATGCCGCAGATGAACTTGCCCAGCGTCACCAGCGCGGGCAGGTCTTCCAGTTGCGCCTGTCCCTTGGCAAGCCCCGGCAGGGTGGCGGCCTGAACCGCCTCGCCCTCACAGCGGGTAAGGTACTGCGCATAGACCGTAGTCAGGGATACGTCCGGCCACAGGGCGGGATAAGCCTTCAGGTAGGCGGCGGCTCGGTCATCGACTTCCTTCAAACGGGCGTCCCGGCTTTCCAGCAGCTTCGTGACCCGCTGGCGGCGCTCCGGGCCGTCGGGCAGACGGCGAAGCAGCTCGTCCAGCCGGTTCTGCGCCAGCTTTTGCAGCTGGGCTTTCATCTGTTCCGCAGCGATCTTCAGCCGGCGGCGGAGGTATTTCTTCATTTCATCCATGCGGGTGCGAATGGGGAAGGGCGCAAGCTGGCGCAGGAAGATGGATTTCAATTCCTCCTGCGAGAACAGCAGAACATTCCCGAAGGCCCAGCCCTCCCGGGGGATCAGCTCCTCCTGCCACGCTTGCAGAAAGGTTTCGATGGAAGCCTTGTAGGCCAGCGAACCCTTTCGGCGCAGCACCGCACCCACCGCCGCGCGCGCCTCGGTAGAGGCGCTTAGCTTGTCCTCCAGCCGGGTGACAGCCGCCGTTTTCGGCAGGTATTTCCCCAGCAGCGTTCTGCACAGGCCGGGAAAGGTGGTCTGCATCACGCGCTCCACGCCCAGATCGGGCAATACCTGCGAAATATAATCCAGAAACAGCGGGTTGGGCGCGAGGATCATCAGCTGCTCCGGGCGGAGGGTCTTGCGGTGCGCGTACAGCAGCCACGCGATGCGGTGCAGGGCGATGGTGGTTTTGCCGCTGCCCGCCACACCCTGCACGATCAGCGGCGTTTGCATGGGATGGCGGATCACGAGGTTCTGCTCTGCCTGAATGGTCGTGACGATCTCTCGAAGCTTGTCCGAGGAGACCTGCCCCAGCACGCTTTGCAGATACGCGTCCTGACTGACTACGCCGCTGTCGAACAGACCCAGCAGCTCCCGGTCATGGACAGTGAGCATCCGCTTGAGGGTCATTTCACCTTCCACCGTGCCGTCCGGTGCGGCGTAGGACATGGGGCCGATCTGCCCCGAATAATACAGGTTCGCCACGGGGGAGCGCCAGTCCACCACCACCGTGTCAAGGCCGGAGCTGGTCATCACGCCCCAGCGTCCCAGATAGTGCGTTTCCTTCGTACCGCTCGTAGGAATGAAGTCCAGCCGCGCAAAATAGGCCTGATGGGAGGCCTTGCCCAGTTGGCGAAGGATATCCAGCTTCATGCGGAAAATGTCCAGCGCTACCAGCTCGTCCGTAGTCGCGTCCTGCGGCACGGCGACCTGCCGGTTTTCCTCCGCACCTACGCCGGTTTCCTTTTCCAGCTTGTCGATTTCCGCCGCGATCACGTCGCAGGTGGCTTGCAGATGCGCATATTCCGCCGCGCTTTCGGGATGGTCGGGAAGAGAAGCCGTGGTCATGTGAGGTTCGCCGCCTTTCAGTCAGTCGATGCGCAGGGAAAATTAAGGCAATACCGCACAATTCATTGGCAGCGTATGCGATGCCTTTTCCGCCATCTGCTGCTGGCAGATTTTTCGATTTACATCCAGTAAACCTTCAAAATCTGCCATTGCATCTGACGAAAAATTCATTCGCCTCCGCACCAACTCATTTGTGCGGTATTGCCTTAAAAAAAGCCCCTGCTTTTGGATGGAGCGTCAAACAGGCACGCTCGAAAAAGCAGAGGCTTACACCTTAGAAATGCAAGCATGTTTAGGAGGGAGAGCCCCCTCCGAGTTGCTTTAGTATACTGAAAAGCGCACGGGATGTCAAGCGTCGGAGGAAAGATCGCGGGGCAAAGCGCCTCGGTTTTCTCCGCTTGCGCGTGCTTTACAACCCGCGTGAAACGTGCTATAATGCCTCCATCGTATCCCCGCAATGAACGGGAACGCGAAACCCTCTCCGATGCAGAGAGCCGCCGGGTGGTGCAAGGCGGCACGGATAAGGCTTCGCCGCTCGCCCGGGAGCATTCCGGCAAAACGGACGGTCACGCGCCGTTACCGCGCAAAAGAGAGGCTCCGCCTGTGCGGGGCAAGCAAAGTGGTACCGCGAAACAGCGTTTCGTCTTTGTAGCAGAAGACGAAGCGCTTTTTTGGGTCAAGGAGGAGGACGCTTTCCATGTATCAGGAGAATTACGATCCGGCAAGCATTGAGAAAAAGTGGCAGAAAATCTGGATGGATACCCATGCCTTTGAGGCGGAGAACAACTACACCAAGCCGAAGTTTTACGGCCTGATCGAGTTCCCTTATCCCTCCGGCGCGGGTCTGCATGTGGGTCATCCTCGTTCCAACACCGCCATGGACATTATCTGCCGCAAGCGGCGGATGGAGGGCTACAACGTCCTGTTTCCCATCGGCTGGGACGCGTTCGGTCTGCCCACTGAAAACTACGCCATCAAGAACAAGGTGCATCCTGCCGAGGTGACGCAGAAGAACATTGACCACTTCCGTGAGCAGCTGCAAAAGATCGGCTTCTCCTTCGACTATACCCGTGAGGTGAACACCACCGATCCCAGCTACTTCAAGTGGACGCAATGGATCTTTTTACAACTGTATAAGCATGGTCTGGCCTACAAGGCGCACATGCCCATCAACTGGTGCACCTCCTGCAAGTGCGGTCTGGCGAATGAAGAGGTCGTGGACGGCGTGTGCGAGCGCTGCGGCTCTCCCGTCATCCGCAAGGTAAAGACCCAATGGATGCTGCGCATCACCGCCTATGCCCAGAAGCTGCTGGACGGCTTGGACAAAGTGGACTTCATCGACAAGGTGAAGGTGCAGCAGCGCAACTGGATCGGCCGCAGCGAGGGCGCTGAGGTGGACTTTCAGCTGACGGTGCCCGGTGAGAAAGTGCGCGTTTACACCACCCGCCCCGATACGCTGTTTGGCGCGACTTACATGGTGCTGTCTCCCGAGCATCCGCTGATCGAAAAGCTGAAGGATCAGATCACCAATTACGACGCGTGCATGGCTTATCGTCAGGAGGCGGCCCGCAAGAGCGACTTCGAGCGTGCGGAGCTGAACAAGGAAAAGACCGGCGTGCAGATCGAAGGCGTTTGCGCCATTAACCCTGTGAGCGGCAAGGAGATCCCGATCTGGCTGTCCGACTACGTCTTGATGACCTACGGCACCGGCGCGATCATGGCGGTGCCTGCCCACGACACCCGTGACTGGGAGTTTGCCCACAAGTTCGGCCTGCCCATGGTGGAGGTCGTGGCCGGCGGCGACATTGAGAAGGAAGCCTATACTGACATTCAGGACGGCGTAATGGTCAACAGCGGCTTCCTGAACGGCATGAAAGTGGCCGAGGCCAAGAAGGCCATCATTGACTATTTGGTGGAGAAGGGCTTCGGCGAGCGCAAGGTGAATTATAAGCTGCGCGACTGGGTGTTCAGCCGTCAGCGGTACTGGGGCGAACCCATCCCCATGATCCATTGCGACAAGTGCGGCATGGTGCCTGTGCCCGAGGATCAGCTGCCCGTGCTGCTGCCTAACGTGAAGAACTACGAGCCCACGGACGACGGCGAGAGTCCCCTCTCCGCTATGACGGACTGGGTGAACACCACCTGTCCTTGCTGCGGAGGCCCTGCCAAGCGTGAGACGGACACCATGCCTCAGTGGGCCGGTTCCAGCTGGTATTTCATGCGCTACTGCGACCCGCACAACGACAAGGAGTTGGCCAGCAAGGAAGCGCTGGCCTACTGGCTGCCCGTGGACTGGTACAACGGCGGCATGGAGCACACCACGCTGCACCTGCTGTACAGCCGGTTCTGGCATCTGTTCCTGCATGACATCGGCGTGGTGCCCGCACCCGAACCCTATCAGAAGCGCACCAGCCACGGCATGATTCTGGGCGAGAACGGCGAAAAGATGTCCAAGTCCCGCGGCAACGTCATCAATCCGGACGACATTGTGCGGGAGCTGGGCGCGGACGCGTTCCGTCTGTACGAGATGTTCATGGGCGCGTTCGATCAGGCGATCCCGTGGTCTACCAACGGTGCGAAGGGCTGCCGCCGCTTCCTTGACCGTGTGTGGAAGCTGCAAACCATGGTCACACCGGAGGAGGGCTACTCCGCCGACATGGAAGCCGAGATGCATCAGACGGTGAAAAAGGTTTCTGAGGACTATGAGAAGATGAAGTTCAACACCGCCATTGCGGCGATGATGACGCTGGTGAACGACTTCTTTGCCAAGGGCAAGGTAACTCGCGGCGAGCTTCGGACGCTGCTTTTGCTGCTGAACCCCGTTGCGCCCCACATCACCGAGGAAATGTGGGAGAATCAGGGCTTCGGCGCTCCGATCCATCATCAAAAGTGGCCCACTTGGGACGAAGCGAAGATGAAGAAGGCGGAGGTCGAGATCGCGGTGCAGGTCTGCGGTAAGGTACGCGGCCGCATCATGATTCCCGCCGATATGACCAAGGAGCAGGCCGAGAAGGAGCTGCCCGAGCGCGACGACGTAAAGGCGCTGCTGGCCGGAAAGACGATCATGAAGGTCATCTTCGTTCCGGGTCGTCTGCTGAACATCGTAGCAAAATAAAGAATGTGCATATGCGAGGGAGGGGGCCTTTCTGAAGAAAGGCCCCCTCCCT
>USCW01000097.1 GCA_900553315.1 uncultured Eubacteriales bacterium | reverse complement strand
CCTCCCTCGCACATTCCTTTACTCCCTCGTATTCTTTTCGTTCATCTCGTCGATGGCTTCGGCGCGGGGCTGGGGAGCGCAGGCGGGACAGGGCGTGAGCGTGTCGTAGGGGGAGGTTTCCAGCTCGCCCCATGTGAAGGCCGTCAGGGGACGATACTGCGCCTTCACCGCTAAGCACTCGGCGTCGCTGTGATACTGCTTGCCGCCGTCGGGATTGTAGTAAAGCACCACATCATCGTCCGGATAGGTCAGCGCGCGGCCTACCTCGTCCCAGATCAGCACCTTCACGCCTACCTTGACGTGATCCCATAACCATTGCATATTGATCCCCTCCGGGGTCTGCTTCCGCTGAATGCGAATGCAGCCATGACTGGCCTTTTCCCCCAGATACCGCTCGCAGCGGGAATAATCCCGGGAATTGTCCTCCTCGTTGATAAGGCAGGGCACCTCGTGCAGCAGAATACCGTCATTGATGCGCAAGCCCATGTCGCAGTATAGACTGCCAGACCAGAACCCGCCCGTGCGGCTGACGACCAGATACTCCCCGGCGGGCGTTTCGTTCCACGCGTCCTTCTCCGAAAAGCCCGTGGAGCACAGCAGCGTGGACAGCAGCCGCCCGTCCTGAAACACGTACAGCCGCTGCGTCAGCTTGTCCACCACAATGCCGATATGCTGATTGACTTCCTTTTCCTTCAGCAGCGACGACTGCACATAGCCCACAAAGTGACCGCCGTAATTGGCCACGGAGGAGCCCTCCACCGAGGACGAGTAGCTCTCGATCTTCGTCCATTCCTCCCCCCGCTCCAGCACATGCACCGCCTGACTGCTGTACGTGACCTCGGCAATAGCGGCGCTCTGGGCGCTCGGCTCCGCATAAACCTTCGCCTGCTGACGCTCATTGCCCTTCAGCACCGTCACCGGGGCCGTCAGCACTTGCCAGATCGCCGCAGCGTCCATCTCGCCCATGTTGAGCTTCCAATAACATACATCGTGTTCACAGTCCACATCGCTGGGCGTATGGTAATCCACATCGTGCATCAGCGCGGGCTGCGGCTCGCCCTCCGCCTCAACATTCAGCAGCGAGGCTGTCGACGCGAAGCCCGTCGCGTCCACCAGTTGAATTTCCAGCTCATAAGCGCCGTCCGGGAGGGATGCTCCGTCAACCGTTCCGTCCCAAGGAATGTCCGTCTCTCCTGCGTCCACGTCAGCGCGAAGCACCTCAGCTCCGCCGATCTGCACGACGATCGTTCCCGGCACAGAGCAGTTCACATGCAGCGCCCAATCCGCGCTCAGGTGCAGCTCGCCGTCCACGTCCAGCAGCTCCGGGGCGTGTTCCCCAACGGTCAGTGATGTTTCCGCCTTCTTGCCGCTCAGGGCAATGCGGAGGGTGTATTTTCCCGGCGCAACGTCTGCGCCCCCCGAGGTACCGTCCCATGTCAGGCTGTTTTCGCCCACGCTGGTCTGATAATTTTCCGCCAGCGTAGCCGCCGTTTCGCCGTCTGTGTCCAGCAGCGTGATGACCGCCGTGGTCTCCACGGGACAGGTAAAGCTCATGCGCGCGCTCTTTCCGGGGCGCACGACTTCCGGAACATCGGTCCATTTTGTGCGTGTTTTCGCCGCCAGCGCCGTTGCCGGAAGCATCAGCAAGCACAGCAAAGCAAGCAGTCTCTTCAAGGCATTTTCCTCCTACCCACCCAGCATACACGATTTTACAGGAGAGCGCAAGGGGCGTGGTCGCGGCCCCGGTCAACGGAGTTGACATCCCCGCTCCCTGCTTCTATAATCGTGACGGGAGGGGATCGTTTGAAGCTGATTTCTTGGAACGTAAACGGACTGCGGGCGGCTATGGAAAAGGGATTCATGGACAGCTTCCGTGCGCTGGACGCGGACGTATTCTGCTTGCAGGAGACAAAGGTACAGCCGGGACAGGTCGCGTTAGACCTGCCGGGGTATCATCAATATTGGAACTATGCGGAAAAGAAGGGCTACTCCGGCACGGCCATCTTCACCCGACAGGAGCCGCTTAACGTGGCCTACGGTCTGGGCTTGGAGGAGCATGACCACGAGGGGCGCGTCATTACCCTCGACATGGGCGACTTCTATTTGCTCACCGTCTACACCCCCAACGCCCAGCGGGAGCTGACCCGGCTGGACTATCGGATGCAATGGGAGGACGCGTTCCTCCGCTACCTCAAGGAGCTGGAAGCAAAAAAGCCCGTGGTGTTCTGCGGTGACCTAAACGTCGCCCATCAGGCCATTGATTTGAAAAATCCCCAAAGCAATCAGCGCAACGCAGGCTTCACGCCCGAGGAGCGCGGAAAAATGACGGCGCTGCTGAACGCGGGCTTCACCGATACCTTCCGGTATTTCCACCCGGAGGAAACAGGAGCCTATAGCTGGTGGTCCTATATGTTCCATGCGCGGGAGAAGAACGCGGGATGGCGCATTGATTACTTTATCGTGTCGAACGCCTTGCAGCCCCGGCTGGAAAGCGCGTGCATCCATCCGGAAATTTTTGGCTCCGACCATTGCCCGGTGGAGCTTGTGCTTCGCTGAACGGCGACAATAGAAAGGAAACGTTTCCATGAAGCATCCACGATTTCACCAGCCGCAGAAGCTGCTGGGCATACTGGCCGCCGCGCTGCTGATCTTCCTGACCGTGGCGGGCACATGGACGGGCGGCATTACCCCCGCGGAGGCCAGAACCCGCTCCACGCGGGCTGCTGCAACCGCAACGCCGGTACCCACGCCCATCCCCACGGAGCCTGCAGCGCTCATCGACCCACAGGCTATTGCGGATTACCTCGATGATTACGGCGAATTGCCGGAGAACTTCATCACCAAGTCCGAGGCCAAGGAGCTGGGCTGGGACAGCCGCTATCACTACGTCAGCGACGTGGCCCCCGGCAAGTCCATCGGCGGCGACCGCTTCGGCAATTACGAAGGCTTGCTCCCCAAGAGCCGAGGCCGCACCTATTACGAATGCGACTGCTGGTACATTGAGGGGCCTCGCAACGCATATCGGCTGATCTTCTCCTCCGACGGCCTGTATTATTACACGGAGGATCATTATCAGACCTTTACCCAGCTTTTCCCGGAAGAGGACGCGGAGGAATAAGGCCGTTTTTCCCGCTTGCACGGGTTTGGGGGACATGGAAGACGCCCGCCTGTGCTATGCTGGCGGCAAGAGGTGATTTTTTATGAAGATTCTTTGCAACGACCAACGGGTGGAGCTCCCGGCGGAGTCCACGGTGCTGGACTGTCTGCGTGCCGCGGGCGCAGAGGGCGCCGTGCTGGCCGCCATGCGCGGCGGACAGGTGCTGGCGCTGAACGAGCCCCTGCGGGATAGCTGCACCCTCACGCCCATCACCATGGACGACGAGGAGGGCCGACGCATTTACGAGCGTTCCCTGCGCATGATCATGCTGCTGGCGGCGCGTCGGCTGTTCCCCGGCGAGCAGGTGCGCATTGAATATTCCGCAGGGCAGGGCGTGTTTGTGCGTCTGCCCGGACTGACGCTCTCCCCGGAGCTGGTGGCGCGGCTGGAAGCGGAAATGCAGCGCATCGCCGCCGCAGATCTGCCCTTCCAAAGGAGCCGCTGGGCCGTCGCGGATGCCGTGGCCTACTTCAAGCGGGAGGGGCAGCAGGACAAGGTCGATCTGCTGCACTACCGCCCCTTCCCCTATTTCGACATGTACTGTCTGGGGGACATGTGGGATTATTTCTATGGCGTCATGGTGCCCTCCACGGCCTATATTCCAGTATTTGCGCTGCATTATCACGCGCCGGGCTTCGTGCTGCTGATGCCGGACAAGGCCAATCCAAACCGTGCTGCGGCCTATGTGGATCGGCCCAAGCATCTGGCGGTGTTCGCTCAGTCGACGGGCTGGTGTGAGATTCTCGGCGTGCAGAACGCGGCCGATCTGGACCGCATGATGGAGGAGGGGCGGCTCCGTGAATTCATCCGCGTCAACGAGGCGCTGCATGACAAGGCCATCGCCGCCATTGCCGACCGCATTGTCGCCCTCGGCGCGAGGATCATCCTCATTGCGGGACCCTCGTCCAGCGGCAAAACCACCTTCGCCCAGCGTCTGCGCGTCCATTTGAAGGTGCTGGGGCGGCATCCTCAGCAGCTGAGCCTTGACAACTACTACCTCGACCGGGATACGCTGCCCCGTGAGCCCGACGGCTCCCTTGATTTGGAGAGCATTCACGCGCTGGACGTCCCCTGCATTCAGGAGCATCTGTCCCGGCTGCTGGCGGGCGAGGAGGTACAAACGCCCCGCTTCAGCTTCAAAGCGGGCAAGCGGGAGCAGTTCACCGTGCCCATGCGTCTGCCGGAGGGCGAGCCGCTGATTGTGGAGGGCATTCACGGGCTGAATCCGCTGCTCAGCGAGGGACTGCCCCGCGAAAGCGTTCACCGCATTTTTGTCAGTGCGCTGACCTGCATGAATCTGGATGATCACAACCGCATCCGCACTACGGACGTGCGGCTGCTTCGGCGGATCGTGCGGGACGTAGACGAGCGGGGCACACCGCCGCAGGTCACGCTGTCCATGTGGGAAAGCGTGCGCCAGGGCGAGGATCGCTGGATCTTCCCCTATCAGGAAGACGCGGACAGCCTGTTCAACACGGCCCTTCACTACGAGCTGCCGGTGCTGAAGCGCTACGTCTACGAGGCGCTGAAGGCCATTCCCCCCACCGCCCCCACCTACCTGATGGCGCGTCGGCTGCTGAAAACGCTGCATTACTTCCCGGAGGTTTCAGAGGACATGCTGACGGAAATTCCCCCCCTGTCGCTGGAACGGGAATTCATTGGAGGCTGCACCTTTTATCAGGAATAACGCACAAAAGGAGAGATATTCATGATTCTTGCTACGTTTGCGGATCACGCAAAGCTGACGGCGCTGCATCCGCTGTTTGCACAGGGCTTTGACTTCATTGAGGAAGCGCTGAAGCACCCCCCTGTGCCGGGAAAATACGACCTGATGGGCGACAAGCTTTTCGTGCGAATGCAGGAATACGCCACGAATCCACCGGAAGCTTCCCTCTGGGAAGCGCACCGGAAGTACATTGACATTCAGTTCATGCTTTCCGGCACGGAGGAGCAGTTCTGGGCGCCCCTCTCTGCGGCGAAGCCCGGCACCATCGTGTATGACGACGCATCCGACCTGCTTCGCTGTGAGGCGGAGGCGCACAGCAGTATCGTCCTGCATCCGGGCGAGTTCACCATTTTCTATCCCGAGGATCTGCACATGCCCTCCTGCGCCCACGGTTCCATAGCGACGGTGCAGAAGGTCGTAGTAAAGGTGGCTGTATGAGCACATATAGAAGCTTCCGCAGAGGCGGCACACGCTTGGCGGCGCTGCTGCTGGCGCTTTTGATGCTGGCAGGAAGTGCGTCCGCCGAGACGCTGACTTTATCGCTCATCGGCGACTGCACGCTGGGCGACCAGTACAAATATCGCGGCTACAAGTCCAGCTTCACCTACAAGACCACGCAGAACGGCTTGGACTATCCCTTTTCGCTGGCGGCTGATCTTTTCGCCGCGGACGATTTGACCATTGCCAACTGCGAGGGCTGCTTCACCACGCGGAAGTCCACGGGCAAATTCATGGCGCTTGGTGCGTCCCCGGAGTTCGCGGAGATTTTCAAGCTGGGGCATGTGGACGTGGTCAACACGGCGAATAATCACATGTTTGATTTCGGCGCGAAGGGCTATGAGGACACGCAGGACAGTCTGGCGGCGCAAGGCATTGGTTACTTTGGAGACGAGAACACCTACACAGTAACGGTGAAGGGTGTGAAAATCGGCTTTGTCGGGTACACGTACCCGATTCTTGAGCCGAAGCTGGAGCTTTACCGGCAGCAAATCGAGACCTTGCGGGCGGACGGCTGCACGTTCATCATTGCCAGCGCGCATTGGGGCAAGGAAGAGAGTCTGAACATCAATCAGCAGCAGCGGCAGGGTGCGCCCGCGCTGATCGACATGGGTGCGGACATGGTTTACGGTCACGGCTCGCACACGGTACAGCCGATTCAGATTTACAAGGGCAAGGTGATTTTCTACAGTCTATCGAACTTTGTCTTTGGTGCGAACGCGGCCCCGAAGGATGACGACACGCTGATTGCGCAGGTAGTCTACGACATTGCGGAGGACGGCACCTGCGCCCTTGCGGAGCTGGTGGCAATTCCCTACAAGATGCACAATAGTAAGGATTTCCGCCCCTATCCCATTGAAGATCAATCCGCAAAGGAGCAGGTTTGGCGCAAGCTTGTCTTTTACAAATCCAAAGACCCATCCTCCAACCTCCCCGACTCCTTCCTCACCACAGGCTACGCAAATTTCAGAGAATAAAAATATTGCGAGGGAGGGGGCTTCTCTGTAGAGAAGCCCCCTCCCTCGCGCTCCCTCCT
>USCW01000096.1 GCA_900553315.1 uncultured Eubacteriales bacterium | reverse complement strand
CTCCCCCAGAATCTCCCCAACGTAAATCTCTTCGTGAGGGGGTGCGGGGGAGAGTGCTTCTCTATAGAGAAGCACTCTCCCCCGCATTCGCTAACATCAGTCTCAGCCTGTTTTCCTGATTGACGCGGCTGGCGCCGGGGTCGTAGTCGATGGCGACGATGTTCACGTCGGGGTTGCGCTCCTTGATGGGCTTCATCATGCCCTTGCCGCAAATGTGGTTCGGAAGACAACCGAAGGGCTGCGTACAGACAATGTTCTTGCAGCCGGAGTGCGCCAGCTCAAGCATTTCTGCCGTCAGAAGCCAGCCCTCGCCCATTTTCACACCTTCGCTGATGTACCCCTCCGCCATGTGAATGACTTCCGTGAAGGGCGTCCATGGCGCAAAGCGCCCGTCCTCCTTCAGCAGTGTACTGATCTCCTCACGGCGGCGGCATAGAAAGCGGAACGCCAACTGTACCCAAGGGTACGCCGCCCACTTCCGCCCGTAAAGCCGCGTGTCCAGCACATTGTTCCAAACGCAGTAGAGGAGGAAATCTACCAGACCGGGCACAACAACCTCCGCACCCTCAGAAACAAGGAACTTCTCTAAGCCGTTGTTCGCCAGCGGCGAATACTTCACGAAGATTTCGCCCACGATGCCGACCTTCACCGCATCCCGCTTCGTTTGCGGGATCGCGCCGAAATCGGCGATCATTTGCCGGTAATTGTTCAGAATGTCCCGGTGGCGAATCTTCCCGCCAGCGCCTAACTCCTTCGCCAGGCGCGCCGTCCAGCGATCCGCCAGCGCCGCCGCATCGCCGGGATGGTTCTCGTAGGGCTCCACCTGATGCTTCAGCGCCATCATCAAATCCCCGTACAGCACCGCATAAAGCAGCCCGTGCAGAAGCGGAAGCGTCAGCTTGAAGCCCGGATGCTTCTCCAGCCCCGCAAAGCTGAAGGAGATCACCGGCACCTGCGTTATGCCGCCCCGCTCCAGCGCCTTGCGGATCAGTGAAATATAATTCGACGCACGACAGCCGCCGCCTGTCTGAAACATAATGACCGCCGTCTTATCCGGGTCGTATTTCCCGGATTCCAGCGCATGCATGAATTGCCCGATCACCAAAATCGCCGGATAGCACGCGTCGTTGTGGGTGTATTTCAAACCCGCCTCGGCAATCTCCGGGCCGTCGTCCTCCAGCAGCTCCATGTGATACCCATAGGTGCGGAACACGCTGATAATCAGCTTGAAGTGATTCGGCAGCATGTTGGGCACCAGAATGGTGTGGGTCTGCTTCATGGCCTCCGTAAAGGGGACGTAGGTTTTATCCTGCATGACTTGCCTCCTTCTCCTCCAATGCGCCCAGCAAACTGCGCAGACGAATGCGCACCGCTCCCAGATTGGTGATTTCGTCGATCTTGATCTGTGTATAGAAGCGACCCGCATCCTCCATAATGCGCCGCGCTTCATCGGTGGTGATCGCGTCAATGCCGCAGCCGAAGGACACCAGCTGCACCAGCTCGCACCCAGGATGCTCCACCGCAAATCGAGCCGCACGATATAGCCGCGTGTGGAACGTCCATTGATCCAGCACGTGAACATTTTCCTTCGGCGCGAGGTGGCACACGCTGTCTTCGCTGACCACCACAAAGCCCAGCGACGCAGCCAGCCGGTCAATGCCGTGGCAGATTTCCGGGTCAATGTGATAGGGCCGTCCGGCTAGGATCATCACGCGCTTGCCGTGCGCCTTTGCCCAATCCAGCGCCCGCTCGCCCTCCAGTGCCAGCGCGTGTTTATAAGCCTCGTAGGCCGCAAAGGCTGTTTTTGCAGCACGGAACACCTCATGACGCGTGATGCTTCCGTCCAGCGCGTGCAGACTGGGATACAGCGTCCGGGCCAGCGGACCGGGGCCGTCGAGGCTCAGGTACGGATTCAGGAAGTTCGCCTTGCGCAAGTCCTCCATGTTGCCCCGCAGGGTCTCGCCATAGTAGGCCACAATGGGGCAGTTGTAATGATTGTTGCCCATACGCTCATTTACGTTCATGGTCAGCGCGGGATAGAAAATATTGGTGATGCCGTCCTCCAGCAGCTCCATCACATGCCCGTGTATCAGCTTCGCCGGATAGCACACCGTGTCCGAGGGAATGCTGAACTGTCCCCGCTCATAGGTCTGCCGGTTGGAGGGGCGGGAGAAGCGCACCTCGAAGCCAAGCGCCGTCAGCAGCGCATACCACAGGGGCGCTAATTCGTAGGTGGACAGCGCCAGCGGCAGACCGATCACACCTCGCCGTCCCTCCTGCGGCTTCAGCGAAGCAAGGTAGTCCCGCTTCCATGCGTAGAGATTCGGCAGCTCCTCCGCCACCTTTACGCCTAGCGCCCGCTGGCATTGGTTGCCGGAGATGTATCGTTCTCCATCGGCAAAACGGTTGATGGTCAGGTGGCAATGGTTGGCACAGCCCTTGCAGATGGAGGGCGTTGCCGTGTGGGTGAAATGATCCAGCGCTTCCGCGTCCAGCAGACCGCCGCCCGGCTTCGTCATGGCGTACAGCGCCGCACCGTAAGCGCCCATCAGACCCGGCTCCGCCGGACGAAGCACCTGCGCTCCCGTTTCTATCTCAAAGGCACGAAGCACCGCGTCATTGGCAAAGGTGCCGCCCTGCACCACCACGCAACGACCCAATTCCTGCGCGGAATGTACGCGGATGACCTTATACAAGGCGTTCTTTACCACGCTGATGGACAGGCCCGCGGAAATATCCGCTACGGACGCGCCGTCCTTCTGCGCCTGTTTCACGGAGGAATTCATGAATACCGTGCAGCGGGAGCCCAAATCCACGGGCGCTTGCGCCTTCAGCCCCTCCCGGGCGAACTCTGCGGGGGTGTAGCCCATGGAACGGGCGAAGCTTTCCAGAAAGGAGCCGCAGCCCGAGGAGCAGGCCTCGTTCAGCAGGATGCCGTCAATAAGACCGTTTTTGATGTGGAAGCACTTGATGTCCTGCCCGCCGATGTCCAGAATAAAGTCCACTTCGGGGCGGAAGTGCCGTGCCGCTGTGTAGTGAGCGATCGTCTCCACCAGCCCATGATCCACATGGAAAGCGTGACAGATCAGTTCTTCGCCGTAGCCCGTGGCGGCGGTGCCGCAAATCTGCACCCGGTCGCCGCACAGGGCGTACAGCTGGCGAAGCTGCTCCCGCACCAGTGCTACCGGGTCGCCGCGGTTCGCGCTGTAATAGCTGTACAGGATGGACTTATCCTCCGCGATAAGCGTCAGCTTGGTGGTGGTGCTGCCGCAGTCGATACCGAGCCATGCTTTGCCGCGATAGTTTTCCAGCGGCGTGCGAGCCACGGAGGCCCTCGCATGGCGTGCGCGGAAGGCTTCATAATCCGCCTCAGTTTCAAACAGGGGAGCCAGCCGCGCACGGTTGACCGCCATTTTGCCTTCGGCGCTTGTGATTCGCTGCAACAGCTCTGCGCAGGTCATGCTGTCGCTGCTTCCCTTGGCGTACAATGAAGCGCCGATGGCTACGGCGAAACGGTCATAGTCCGGGAACACGGCGTTCTCTGGGGACAGGCGCAGAGTCTCCACGAACCGCTTGCGCAGTCCCTGACAGTAGTGCAGCGGCCCGCCCAGAAACAGCACCTTGCCGCGAATGCTTCGGCCTTGGATCAGCCCTGTAATGGTCTGGTTGACCACAGCCTGATAAATGCTGGCGGCTACGTCGGCTTTGCGCGCACCCTGATTCAGCAGGGGCTGAATATCGCTCTTAGCGAACACGCCGCACCGGGAGGCGATGGGATACAGCTGTTCCGCAGTCAGACTTGCCGCGTCCATTTCGTCCACGGTCATGTCCAGCAGGGAGGCCATCTGGTCAATAAATGCGCCCGTGCCGCCCGCGCAGGTGCCGTTCATGCGCTCGTCCACGCCGCCCGCAAAAAAGATCACCTTTGCATCTTCGCCACCCAGCTCGATGACCATGCCGGTATCGGGGGCAAGCTTCTTCACGGCCTCTGCCGTCGCATAGACCTCCTGTACAAAGGGCAGCCCTGCCGCTTGCGCCAGTCCCATGCCCGCCGAACCGGAAATCGCCGCCGTGAAGGGAGTCTTCTCCAATTCCGGAGCCAGCTCACGAAGCATGCTCAGCGTTGCCTGCCACACCTGCGAACGGTGCCGCTCATAGCGCTGGGCGATGATCTGATCGCCCTCTGTCAGCACCAGCTTCGTCGTGGTGGAGCCAATATCAATACCCAAAGATCTCGTCGTCATGTGTATCACCAATTATCCTAGGAATAGGTATAGTTTAGCGCCATTCTATGAACTCAATAAGAACCCTATCTGCCGTGCCGGGCACGGCAGCGATGCGCTTTCGGCTTTTCTCTTCCGAAAAAAGCCATTTTTCATCATACCGCAAAATTCACACGGAAACAAGCGCCAAAAACAGAAAAACAGGAAGCCGCTTCCTTCTGTGAAGCAGCCTCCTGTGATGGGAATGTCTTTCTATGAATTTTCCGTCAGCTTCCCGTCAAATCCACCTGAATTTTTTCTGCGGAAAGCTCTTGTCCCTGCGCGTCCAAGGGCACGATGGTCAGGGTATCGGGGGACATCTCCTCCGGGATGGATACGCCTGCGCCGAGGGACAGATAGCGCACGCCGTCGTCGTCTTCCTCGAGGCCCGAGCTCATGTACGTCGTGGACTCCATCAGTGTATCATCCAAATACAAGTGCCAGCTCTTTACATGGGTCAGTACCTCGCTGAGCTCCTCCTGTTCCGTCTCTGTCAAGTCTGCATCCTTGAAATCACAGCGCAGGGTGAAGGAAACCGTCTGGAAGGTTTTGTCCAGCTTTTGGAAATACGCGGTAAAGTCGCCCAGATCATAGACCGTATCGGGGGCAATGTTCAGCGCCGTATCCTCGCGGGGCGCTGACGCGGTGAACTCGCAGTCCACTGTGGTATATAGATCAAACGCACCGCAGGCCACCAGCTGCTCCCACCAGCGCATGTACGTCCACGTATATTCGTCCACCGTTACCGGACGTGGCAGCGCAGAACAGTATTCCACCAGATCAGCGCCGTCCAGCGCACGAATCTTCTTCTGGGAGTAAGCGTCCTTGTACCGCTGCATGATCGCGTCATAGTCCTCCGTGCCGTCGAAAACGTCGTCGCCCACCTCAAGGGGCCAGTTCGGCGTAAGCACACGCACGGTGAACTTCCAATGCACGTCTCCCGTGGGCAGCGTTTCGTCCAGCAGGGCCACGTCCACGCTCCACGGCTGACCGTCGTCGATCTGCGGCGTGAGCGCCGGGAACAGACTGCCCGAGAAGAAGTTCAGTCCGCCGCAGCCCTCCACGTCAGTTTCCAAGGTATAGCCGTTTTCATCCGTCGCGTAGATGCCTACCTGCACAAACACAGGCTCCTCCGGCTTCTTATTCTCCGCGTCCATGACCAGCGAAAGCTGCTGTCCGTCAAATACCGCGTCGTTAAAGGACAGCTTGATCCGTTCATCCTCGTAATCCTGATTGATGGCGATTACGTGACTGGCCAGCCGTTCCGACTTATCGTAGTCGGTTACGCTGCTGCGATTCACCATCGCCCACGCCGTTGTTGCCAGCAGAAGAACGATGATTGCTACCAGAATCGGCACCAGCCGCAGCTGCTTTTTCATACGCTTTGTCTCTCCCTCCGCGCTCCATACGGCGCGCAGGAAGTCTTCATGCGTCTGGGCGGGTTCACGGGGCGCTAAGCGCTCCAACGCCGTCTGCAATTCCCTTTCCGTCATGCGTGCCGCACCTCGCTTTCTTCCGTCAGCTCCACCTTCAGCGCTTTGCGCGCCTGATGCAGCCGATACTTTACCGTACCCTCGGGGACGCCCAGGGTCTGCGCCAGCTCGGCGATGGAAAAGCCCTCCAGATAGAACAACCACAGGGGCAGCCGAAGCTTTTCCGGCAGAGTCTCCAGCGTCATGCGAAGCTCTGCATCCATCGTGGGGACATATTTGCCCGGTTCCACCTGCTCCGTCAGCACCCACCGCTTCTGCCGACGGTACATGCCGTGGCAGACATTGATGAGAATGCGCGTGACCCATGTGGTGAAGAATTTCTCTTCCCGCAGGGTATCCCGCCGCTGCCAAGCTCGGAGCGCCGTTTCCTGCAATGCGTCCCGCCGATCCTCTTCCGAGGACAGCAGCGCACACGCGGTACGGTACAGCGTACCCTCTCCGGCCAGCATGTGTTCCATGAAAGTCTTTTTATCCATAGCGTTCCTCTTTCGGCGTGCTGCGCGCCGCACGCGGTTGCTGAGCGAGTCTCCCTTCGCTCTTCGCACCTATTAGTGCCCGCAGCGCCCTGCAAGGTTGGCGAAGAATAAAATTTAGTTTGCGAGGGGTGAGGGGATGCTGGGGGGAGAGGCCGCTTCTCTGAGAGAAGCGCCTCTCCCCCCAGACCCCTCT
>USCW01000095.1 GCA_900553315.1 uncultured Eubacteriales bacterium | reverse complement strand
GGGGGAGAGGCGCTTCTCTTAGAGAAGCGGCCTCTCCCCCAGAATCTCCCTCGCAATCATTCACTTCCCAATTGCCCATGCTTGGCTCTGCGCTTGGAGCTGGAGCATGTGAGCGAAGATACCTTGCTGCTGCTGGAGGGCGGCGGGGGTGCCTTGCTCGACTACCGTGCCGTCCTTCAGGACAACGATTTTGTCTGCACCGGAAACCGTCCGCATACGGTGCGCAATAATCAGCACCGTCTTGTCCTTAATCAAGCGGGACAACGCCTCCTGAATGGCCGTCTCGTTTTCCACGTCAAGGCTCGCCGTGGCCTCGTCCAGCAGTATGATCGGCGCATCCTTCAAAAATGCACGGGCAATGGAGATGCGCTGACGCTCACCGCCGGACAGCTCGCAGCCGTTCTCGCCAATGTTGCTGTTCCACTTGTCCGGAAGCTTCTCCGCAAACTCGTCCACATTCGCCAGTTTTGCCGCCGCAATGACCTCCTCGTCCGTCGCATCCTTGCGGCCAATGCGGATGTTTTCCAGAATCGTATTGTCAAACAGCGTTACATCCTGAAACACGATCGCATAGAGGCTCATCAGCTTTTCCGGGTCGATCTTGGAAATGTCCATGCCGCCCACGGTGATCTTGCCCTGCTTGACGTCCCAGAACCGCGCCGCCAAACGGGAAACCGTGGTCTTGCCGCCGCCGGAGGGACCCACCAGCGCCGTGACCTCGCCCTGCTTCGCAGTGAAGGAAACGTCCTTCAGCACTGTTTCGCCGCCGTCATAGGAGAAGCCCACATGGTCGAAGGTTACGTCGCAGCCGCGGTTGCTTAGCGTCTCGCTGCCGGTCTGCACCGGATAGTCCAGAATCTCGTTCATGCGCTCAATGTTCGTGTTCGTGCTGATGATCGCCGCCAGATTTTGCAGCGAACCCTCCAGCGGATCATACAGGCGGGACACCACCAGCAGAAACATGAAGAACGTCAGCACGTCCAGCTGACCCTGCACCAGCAGCGCCGCACCCACCAGCGCCGTGGTGGCAATGCCCAAACGCAGCACCAGCGACGCGGATACCACGAATACCGCCGTGCCCAGCTCCGACTTGACCAAACGGCTCTCAAGGGCGCGGATCTTCGTTTCCAGACTGCTCAAATAGCGCTTCTCCGCATTGTTAGCCCGGAGATCAGGCATAGCCTCCATGCACTCCTGAATGCCGTCCTCGCAGGCAATCTTCGCCGCCATGGATTTGCGGGAAAGCCGCTTCTGCACGTCCGAGGCCAGCGCCACAATGGCGAAGGCCATGGGCAGAGGCCAGATAGCCGCCAGCGCCATGCGCCAGTTGAAGAACAGCAGCGAAACAGCTATAACCGTCGTGGACACCAGCGCACCGAACAGCGGCCCCACAAAGTGCGACTGGCTCTGCTCCAGCACCGCACAATCGTTCATAATGGAGGAGGTCAGGTCAGCCAAGTCCTTCTTGCCAAAGAAGGACAGCGGGATGCGCCGCAGCTTCTCCGCCAGATGCACCCGGCGAACGCCCGTCTCCACATAGGTGGTCAGGAACGTGCCGTCATATTGCAGCCGTGTACAGATCAGGATGACCGCCGCCGCCGCGATGCAGCCAATGACATAGAAAGGAATGCGCGAGGTGGTCAGCGTGTTGTTCATCAGGTCGCATACCAGCGTGTACAGCAGCCCCACCGGCAGCATGAAAGACACGTTTTGCAGCGCACAGAAGAGGGTGCCTTTGATGGCGTCCACCGCACCCTTGTGAGAAAGGGCGAAACGCCGTTGCATATATTGAATCATCGCTTATGCCTCCTTCTCCACTTTCCATTGCACGGACTGCTGATAATCCTTCCACATGGTGCTGAACAGGCTGCCGCTGCGCTGAGACAGCTCCGCAAAGGTGCCGTCTTCAGCCAAACGGCCCTCCTTCAGCACGAAGATACGATCCGCATCCACCACCGTGGACAGCCGGTGCGCGATCATGATAACGGTGCGGCCCTTGGCCAGCGCGTTGAACGCTGCCTGTACCTTCGTCTCGTTGTCCGGGTCTGCGAAGGCGGTGGCCTCATCTAAAATCAGCACCGGCGCGTTCTTCAGCATGGCGCGGGCAATGGTCAGCCGCTGCGCCTCTCCGCCGGAGAGATACACGCCCTGGGAACCGATCACCGTGTGCACACCCTGCGGGAATTTCTCCACAATGTCCATGCATTGCGCCGCCTGAAGTGCCGCCATAACCTCGCTCTCCGTGGCATCAGGCTTGCCCATGCGCACGTTTTCCAGAAGGCTGCCCTTGATGAGACGGCTGCTCTGGCGCACGAAGGACACCGTATTCATCAGCTCATCCTTGTCCATGTCCTTCACATCCACGCCGCCGATCAGCACATTGCCGCTTTGCGGATCAAAGAATCGGGCGAGCAGGTTCGCCAGCGTGGACTTGCCGCTGCCGGAGGGCCCCACAAAGGCCACCGTCTGCCCCTCACCAATGCGCAGAGAAACATTTTCCAGCGCGTTCTTCTTGCCGTCGTAGCTGAAAGTCACGTTCTTCAGCTCCACCGCGCTTCCCTGCGGGTGCCGGGGCTTGTCGCTTTGGGAGAGGGAGGGGCTGTTCAGCACGCTGTCAATGCGGGTGAGCGCGTCCTGCACAAGCATGTTGTTTTCGCTCATGTACATCAGCTTGCTCAGCGCCACAGACACCGCAGGCGTGATGATGACATAGAACAGCAGATTCAGCATCAGCTCCGGCGTGACTGTGCCGCGGGACAGCCAGAAGCCGCCGAGGATCAGGAACACGAACACGCTGTTGATCGCCAACGTGTACAGGCACATGGGCACGCGCATTTCCTTGGTGTAGGCGATCGTCCAGCGCTCGTAATTATCAATGGCGGCCTTGAATTTCTTGAAGGAGAATACCGTTTGACCGAAGGTCTTGACTACGGGAATGCCCCGGACGTATTCAACGGCCTCGCTGGACATATCCGCCAGCGCATTTTGGTACTGGGTCATTTTCTCCTGCATACTCTTGCCGGTCATCTTCGACATGACGGCAAAGCCCAGCGCCACAGGCGCGAGGCTCAGCAAACCCAGCCGCCAGTCAAAAATCGCCAGCAGGGCCAGCAGTCCTATGATGGTCGCCATGACCTTTGCCTTGTCAGGGAGCTGATGCGCCAGATACGTTTCCGCAGAACCGGCGGTTTCGGAGATGGTGCGACGGAGTCTGCCGCTGCCGAACTCCTCGATGGCGCCCAGCGGCAGGGTAGCGATATGCCGTGTCATGGTCAGCCGCAGATTGGTGGCAACGCGGAACGCGGACAGGTGTGAGCACATCAGACCCGCGATGTAGATCAGCATGGCCAGCACGGCGAACAGCACCGCCATCCAGCCGTAATGGGTGATGTTGACGGCCAGCTCGTAGTGGGGCGCGACCTCGATGACTTCCTTCAGGATGCGCCAGATGTACCAGAAGGGCAGCAGCGCGAGGACTGCGCTGACGGCCGAGAGCACCCAAGACAGGTACGTCAAGGTCTTGTACCCGCCCGCGTAGGCCATCAGCCGATCAAGATTCGATTGGTTTTTCAAATGCGTGACCTCCTTATGTATGCAGATGATGTATGGCTGCAAACGGACGGCTCACCGTCCTTTGAACCCAACTTCACGCAATGGTTAGCGCGCTCTAACCACGCTCCGAAAAAACAGGGCATTGCTGCCCTCGAGAAGACACTCAGGATGTCGGCTGCTGTCCCATGATCTTCATCCAGCCTGCCGTGTAAAAGTCATGCATTTCCTCAAGATAGCGGTTCGCCTTGTCCAGCGGCATGTCGTGGATAATGATCTCAAAATAGGCGTTGAACATGCCCGTGACCAGCATATGCTCCAGCGCCTCGTCCACGTGGGGCATGGGCGCACCCAGCTGAGCCAGCACCGTGTAATAACGGTGCGTAGCGTCCACCTCCAGCGCCACCAGCTCATCCACCATCGTGGCATAGCGCGTGCCGTCGGAATGCAGCAGCAGCAAATGGAACGTGTCCCGGTGCTCGTGCATGTACAGCAGCATTTCCTGCATACAGTCCCCGCTGACCTGCCCCAAGCTCTCCGGCTGGCGCTCGATGGGCAGCGCCGCAAACGTTGAAAGCGCTTCCTTGAACCGCCCCATGGCATATTCGTAGCTCTCCCGCACCAGCGCGTCGAACAGCGCCTCCTTGCTGTCGTAATAGCCGTAAAGCGCACCGGTCGTTACGCCCGCCGTCTTGACGATGTTCCGCAGGGAGGCGTGCTGAAAACCCTTTTCCAGAAACTCCGCCTTCGCCGCCAGCAGAATCTGTTCCCGCGTACCGCCTGAGGATTCGTTCATCTGCGCACCTTCATAACAATGTTATATTACAGTGTTATATTTTATGCACGTCCTCTGCTGCTGTCAAGCCTTGCTGCGTATTTTTTCACAGGACAGCAGCCATTGCCTCAAGTGCGAAAGATTCCACATTTGTCTTGACAACTTGGGGAAATGTCGATATGATGCTTCTTGTCAGGAGTCGTATCGCAAAAACAGAATCATGCGACCGCCTCCGCTTCAAAACAGGCTCCTTGCAGGATGACGCGTGTTTCTCCGCCGCTTCAGCCGCACCGCCGCTGAACGGAACGCCGATCCATTCCCTGCGCGATTTGCCGGAAACGTCCGTACTTTTCAGCACGAACCAATTCGACAAAAAAGCGCAGCAAAGCTTCGGCCGATGCGCCTTCAGCGCCCGGGCCGGGCCGTCGGGGAGACGCAGAAAAGATCCTGCTTCGATCAAGAAAAGAATAGATGGAGGGAACCCATTATGAAGAAGTACGAATTTTGGTTTGTCGTCGGCTCTCAGCTGCTCTACGGCGAGGATGTGCTCAAGACCGTCGCCGATCGGGCGCAGGAAATGGCGGAAAAGCTCTCCGCCGTGCTTCCCTATCCGCTCAAGTACAAGGTGACGGCGAAGTCCAGCGCAGAGATCACGCAGGTGGTCAAGGAAGCCAACTACGACGATAACTGCGCGGGCATCGTGACCTGGTGCCATACCTTCAGCCCGTCCAAGATGTGGATCGCGGGCCTTGAGCTGCTGCAGAAGCCTTGGCTGCACTTCGCCACCCAGTATAACCGCGAGATCCCCAACGAAGAGATCGACATGGACTTCATGAACCTGAATCAGGCGGCTCACGGCGACCGCGAACACGGCTTTATCGGCGCTCGTCTGCGCAAGCCCCGCAAGATCATCGCCGGTTACTGGCAGGATGCGGACGTGCAGGCCCGCATCGGAAGCTGGATGCGCACCGCCATCGGCGTGGACGTGTCCAAGCACATGAAGGTCATGCGCTTTGGCGACAACATGCGCGACGTGGCCGTGACCGAGGGCGACAAGGTCGAGGTGCAGAAGAAGCTCGGCTGGGAAGTCAACACCTGGGCCGTGGGCGATCTGGTGCGCGAAATGAATCAGGTCACCGAGGACGAGGTGGACGCGCTGATGGCCGTCTATCGCGAGAAGTATGACTTCGCCACCGAAAACGTGGACGCGATCCGCTATCAGGCCCGCGAAGAGATCGCCATGAAGAAGATGATGGACCGCGAGGGCTGCCGTGCGTTCTCCAACACCTTCCAAGACCTCTACGGCATGGAGCAGCTGCCCGGTCTGGCCTCTCAGCACCTGATGGCGCAGGGCTACGGCTACGGCGGCGAGGGCGACTGGAAGGTTTCCGCCATGACCGCCATCCTGAAGGCCATGGGCGAGAACGGCAACGGCGCTTCCGCCTTCATGGAGGACTACACCTATCATCTGGTAAAGGGACAGGAGTATTCGCTGGGCGCGCACATGCTGGAGGTCTGCCCGAGCGTTGCCGCCGGTCGTCCGCGCATCGAGACCCACCATCTGGGCATTGGCATGAACGAAAAGGATCCTGCGCGTCTGGTCTTTGAGGGCAAGGCGGGCAAGGGTATTGTAGCCAGCCTGATCGACATGGGCGGCCGTCTGCGCCTGATCGTGCAGGACATTGAGGCGGTAAAGCCCATCATGGACATGCCGAACCTGCCCGTCGCTCGCGTGATGTGGCGTGCGGAGCCCTCCCTGACCACAGGCGTGGAATGCTGGATCACCGCCGGTGGCGCGCATCACACCGTGCTGAGCTACGACGTGACCGCCGAGCAGCTGCGCGACTGGGCCCGCATGATGGAGATCGAGTTCGTTCATATCTCGAAGGACACGACCGTGGAGTCGCTGGAGCAGGAGCTGTTCCTGAACGATCTGGCGTGGAAGCTGAAGTAAGCGTAGGTTATAAAGACTTGTAAATAAGGCAGTCCTCCGGCAACGCTTCGCGTTGCCGGAGGACTTTTCATGATCCTTCAGCCGCCGTGACCACGACCAAGCTTATCGGAGACGCCTCATACTCTCAGGCGGAACCAAATAAGCAAAATGTCCCAACC
>USCW01000094.1 GCA_900553315.1 uncultured Eubacteriales bacterium | reverse complement strand
GATATCCTTGCTCTGATTTCATCCATTCTTTTCACCCCCGCCTTTAGTATATCATTTTTTATGAGACGGGCGTGGCGTCCTTCTCTCCCGGAGTTCCCTTTTCCCCATACTTATGTTATAATGCTTGGGATTGGAGGGAATGGGATGGCGGAGGAGAGAGTGCCGTTGGTGTCGATCGTGATACCGGTGTACCGGGGCGCGAACTATATGCGGGAGGCGATCGACAGCGCGCTGGGGCAGAGCTGGCCGCGGTGCGAGGTGATCGTGGTGAACGACGGGTCGCCCGACGGCGGGGAAACGGAGCGCATTGCCCTTTCATACGGAGATCGCATTCGTTATATCGCAAAAGAGAACGGCGGCGTGTCCACGGCGCTGAACGAGGGTATTCGCCAAATGAAGGGCGAATATTTTTCGTGGCTCAGCCATGACGATCTGTATCTTCCAGATAAAGTCGCACATCAAATGGCGTGCCTTCAAGGGTGCGATACCTCGGAGACCATCGTCTTCGGCGACTATGCCAACTTTACCGACGAAGCTATGGTGGAAGAAAATGTCGTCGGGAAACGTTATACAAAGGAAGAGCTGGAACGTCCGCTGTTCGCGGTGTTCCATCGAGCCGTCTACGGCTGTACGCCGCTGATCCCCCGCAGTCTGTTCGACCGCTATGGCCTGTTTGACGAAAAACAGCGCACCACGCAGGATTATGACATGTGGTTCCGCTTGATGCGGTATGCGCCTGTATGCTATTGCCCGGCCTGCGATACCAAGGCCCGCATCCATGCGGCGCAGGTCGGCAGAACCATCAGCGGACAGTATCAGGCCGAGTGCGAAAGGCTCTGGCGAAGCCTGATCGACCAAGTGACCCCGGAGGAAATGTGCGCCATGGCCGGGAGCGAGGAAGCCTTTTATACAGAGGTGGGCCGGGAGTTCCGGGACGAAACCGCCTACCCCAAGGCGGCGGCGTTGCTGCTGACCCGCGGCGAGACCGCGCAGATGCGCCGCCGACTGGCGGAGGCGGGTCTGCCCGAGGGACTTAAGGGCTCTGTCGCAAGGAACGCAGTGACCTTGTGCAATATGAAAGCCGAGCATTGCCAGCAGGTGCAGCGCGAGGGTGGCAATATGCTGACCTTTGCGGGAAGCATCTCCGGGGAGATCGACGAAACGCAGGGAGCGGCGCTGACAGCGGCGCTGACCACCTGCGGCGTGGGCGTGCGGCTGAACGCGGCGGAGGATCATCCGCTGATGCGCCGTGCGCTGGATAACCGGCTGCCGGTAATCGCCTGCGTGGGCAGGGAGCTGGCGGCGACCATGCGTGCGGACGTGTGCCGCACGTGGGACGAATGGGACGATCTGCGGGAATGCCAATGCGTGGTGACGGAGGAGCAGGAAACGGCAACCATTTTGCTGGGCGTGTCCGACTGCGTGTGCGTGGTGCCGGAGCAGGAGCAGGCGGCGTGGGCTGCCGGCGTGTTGCGGCAGGATGAGGATATGCAGCGTGTGGCAATGCTCCGGCGACAGGTCACACCTGTGCCGCTGCTGAAGCAGCTGGGACAGGAGGTGCGCCATCGAGCGCGTCAAATGGAGGACGCACAGGCCAGCGCCGCGTGGGGCGCAAGCCGGGTGAAGGAGCTGGAGGAGGAGCGGCGGCAGATGCGGGCCTCGTCCAGCTGGCGGGTCACAGCGCCCCTGCGCATGGCCTCTGCGGGCTTGCAGCGGCTGCGCAAGGGAGCGCAGACATCAAGGAGGAAATAAGTTGCAGATAGAACAGAAGAACGCCCTGACGGAGCGGGAGATCGACGCGGCTATCGCGCATTACCAACGGGACAAGCAGGTGATGCAGGAGCTGCTGGACATGTGGGAAGCGGAATCCCAAGTGGTGACGCTTCCGCCCAAGCCGGATGCAAACCCGGCGCATGTGCCGGTGATTCGGCCCTTTCTGCGGTCGGAGCTGTACGGTCTGGCGAAGCGTGCGGTCGGCGCCTTGAATATTGAAAAGGGCTTTAAGAAAACACGGCTGTATAAGACGCTGGCAGACAAGGGCATTATTTACCGGTTGGCCACGGGTCATCGCTGAATCCTGCAATCGATCAAGGAGCCTACATGAATATTTTACTTTTCTCGGATATACCGCCCTGTTCTAATTATTCGGCGGGCATTGTGCTGATGCAGGAGTGCGAGTTCCTGCTGGAGCAGGGGCATCAGGTGAATTGCTTTGCTGTGGTGGACGCGCAGGTCAAGCCGGAGATACCCGACCGGCTGAAGAAGAGCATGAAATTCAGGCGCGTGGCGAAGCCGCAGGAGGATTGGGGCGGCGGCTGGCGCTCCCGCGTGATGAACGGCGCCATGGCGCGTCGTCTGCCGATGATTACGCGGGAGGCGGCGGAGTTCGCCAAGGAGACGGAGACGGAGCTGCTCTGGATCGTGGAGCAGGGGCAGAGCATTATTTTACAGGCGCGGCCCTTGGCGAAGGCGACGGGACTGCCCTATGTGATGCAGACGTGGGATTCGCCGGAATGGTGGCTGGATACCCATCACTTTGACGAAGCGACCCGGGCCAAGGTGCTGAAGGAATACGGCGAGGCGCTTGCCGGGGCGGAGTGCTTTATTGCCGCCTCGAAAAACATGGAGCAGGAGTTCAAGGAGCGCTACCATTGCAAGCGGGCCAAGGCGGTGCGGCTGGGCTTCCAGGTGGAGGAGCCCATGCAGGTGGAGCGGGACGAAAAAAGCTTCATCATTGCCCTTGCGGGACAGGTCTACGCCACGGCAGAGTTCACGGCGCTGGTGCAGGCACTGGAAAAGCTGGACTGGCATTGGGGCGGGAAGGAAATCTTCCTTGACCTGTATGTGCAGAGTCTGCCCTATATGGAGGGGCTCAAGAGTCCGCTGGATCGTCATGTGCGAAAAAAGGGCTGGCGAGTGCAGCATGAGCTGCTGTATGAGCTAAGCAAGGCAAACCTGCTGTACTGCCCCTATTGGTTTGACGCGGAGCACGCGCTGATTTCGCATACATCCTTCCCCAGCAAGCTGTGTACGTATCTGAGCATTGCGCGGCCCGTGGCGGTACACGCCCCGGTTTACGCGTCCACGTATCAGTTTGCGAAGGAGCAGAACGCGGCCTATTGTTTGGACACGGTGGACGTGGATCTGCTGACCGAGGAGATCAAGGCCATCATCGACGACCCGAACCGGGAGCAGATGGGGCGGAATGCCTATCAGGCCTTCCGGGAAAATCTGACGCTGGATCATATGCGCCGGGACTTTCTGGAAGCTATGGGGCTGCCGCTGGACGAGCAGAAGGTGCCGAAGAAAGCGGCACGGCCTCTGCGTGTGCTGCATCTGCATAACTTCGATTTGATGGGCAACCGCTTCAACGGCTATGAAATGCTGCGGGCCTGTGAGGATCGCCCGGACGTTGACATGAGGCAGATCGCGCTGGAAAAGCTGGGCACGAATCCGCGGGTGATTCCCCTGACGCGGGGAGACGCCATGGCGTCGGCTCGGGACGTGTGCGATCACTTGGAGATCAGCAACAGCAGCCGTGCGCTGATCCAACCCTTCGCCTCGGAGATTCGCAAGACCTGCGCATGGGCGGAGGCGGATGTTGTGCATTTCCATCAAATGCACAACGGCATGGTGTCCTATTTTGATATTCCCGCCATGACGGCGGAAAAGCCCTCCGTTATGACGGTGCATGACCCGTGGATGTTGACGGGGCACTGCATTCATCCCCTGAAGTGCGAGAAATGGAAGACCGGGTGTGTGGACTGCCCGCACCTTGACCGGGCGTACAGCCTGCAGAAGGATAACTCCGCGCTGATGTGGCAGATTCGGAAGCGTCTGCTGGCGGACGTGGATATGGATTTGATCGTGGCCTCGGACTGGATGGGCAGCCGGGTCGCGGCCAGTCCTATTACGGGGCACTTCAAGCGGGTGCATCGTATTCCCTTCGGCATTGATTTGCATACCTTCTGCCCGGCGGAGGATCAGACGGCTCTGCGGGAAAAGCACGGCCTACCGAACGACGCGTTCGTGATGATGTTCCGGCAGGACCCCTCCGCGTACAAGGGCATGGATTACATTACCGACGCGCTGGAAAAGCTGACCCCGGCGGAGCGGCAGAGGATCGTGCTGCTGACGGTGGGCAGTCAGGGGCTTTTGAAGGATGTCGTGCCCACGGTGCGGAAGCTGGTGGAGCTCCCGTGGGTGACGGACAATGAATTGATGGGCGAATTGTACCAGAGCTGCGACGTTTTCCTGATGCCCTCCACGGGCGAGTCCTTCGGCATGATGGCCATTGAGGCCATGGCCAGCGCCAAGCCGGTGATCTGCCTTGCAGACACGGCGGTGGAGGAGGTCAGCCGCGCGCCGGAACTGGGTATTGCGGTGCCGGAGGGCGACGCGGAGGCCATGGCGGCCGCCATGCGCCGCCTGATGGGCTCCCCGGAGGAATGCCGCCGGCGGGGCGAGAAGAGCCGGGAATACGCCGAGGCGGAGTATGACTTTGATACCTATGTAGAACGGCATTTGGCGTTGTACCGGGAGATCGCCGAGCGCCACAGAAAGGAAAAGGGACAATGAGCGACTTTACGGGCAAGACCCTTCTGATTACCGGCGGCACCGGCTCCTTTGGTTCCACGGTGCTGAAGCATTTTCTGGATTCCGACCTGAAGGAGATTCGCATTTTCTCCCGTGACGAGAAGAAGCAGGACGATATGCGCCACGATTTGCAGGCGAGGCATCCGGCGCTGGCGGCGAAGGTGAAGTTTTACATCGGCGATGTGCGCAATCCGCAGTCGGTGCGGGACGCGATGCCGGGGGTGGACTACATCTTCCATGCGGCGGCGCTGAAGCAGGTGCCCAGCTGTGAGTTCTTTCCCATGGAGGCGGTGCGCACCAACATCGAGGGCACGGACAACGTGCTGCACGCGGCCATTGACGCGGGCGTAAAGCGGGTGGTGTGTCTGTCCACGGATAAGGCGGCGTATCCCATCAACGCCATGGGCATTTCCAAGGCCATGATGGAGCATGTGATCTACGCCAACGCCCGCGTGGCGGCGGAACGGGGCGGCACGGTAATCTGCTGCACGCGCTACGGCAATGTGATGTGCAGCCGGGGCAGCGTGATCCCGCTGTTCATCGACCAGATTCGTACGGGCCAGCCTATTACGATTACCGACCCGAACATGACGCGGTTTCTGATGAATCTGGACGAGGCGGTGGATTTGGTGATGTTTGCCTTCAAGCATGCCAATCCCGGCGACCTATTCATTCAGAAGGCGGACGCGTCCACCATTGGCGACTTGGCGAAGGCGGTGCAGCGGCTCTTCGGGGACACGGGGACGAACATCATCGGCACCCGTCACGGCGAGAAACTGTATGAGACGCTGATGACGCGGGAGGAGCGTCTGCGCAGCGAGGACATGGGGAATTACTTCCGCGTGGCGGCGGACAACCGCGACCTGAACTACGACAAGTTTGTGGTGAAGGGGCAGGTACACACCATGGCGGAGGAAGCCTACACCAGCCACAACACGACGCTGCTGGATGTGGAGGGCACGGTGAAGAAGATTCTGACCACGGAGTATGTGCAGGAACAGCTGAAGGCAGTCAAGGGCTGAGGGCAGGGATAGTATCGGAACGACCTGTCGGGATGGACAGGTCGTTTTTCTTTTGTTTTGGGGGGAGGCGGCACACGGGCGGGGGGCAGGGTGCGGCTTGAGGGCGTTTCGTGCGTCTGGGAGTTATTATGTAAAGGAAGGCAGTCACAGCCTGATGATATGCTCCCTTTATGAGAGACAGTGAAACAAAAAACACTGTCAAACATGAAGGGAGTATTTCTATGCGCAGAGAAAAAGTAGCAGCGGAGGAACGAATCGAAGTAGCGAAAGCGTGTGCTGAGGGAAGAATCAGTCGGGCAGAAGCAGCACGACGGTTAGGGCTGCATAAATCGACAGTGGAAGAATGGGTCAGGCGATACAAGGCAGGTGGCGCGTTAGCCTTCAAAGAGCAAGAACATAATAGTGTCTACACAGAAGAAATGAAATTGGCGGCAGTCAGGGAGTATCTATCAGGGAGTAAATCGCAAAGAGAAATTTCAGCGAAATACGGATTGCGCTCAACTCATCAACTCCGTAATTGGATAAAGGTGTATAATAGCGGTAGAGACTTCGGTCATAAAATGTCAGGAGGAAGCCGCATGAAACAGGGACGTGAAACCACACAGGAAGAACGCATTGCAATCGTAAAGGAGTGCCTTGAGAACGGCAGCAATTTTGGAGAAACTGCCATGAAGCACAAGGTCAGCTATCAGCAGATATATACCTGGGTAAAGAAGTTCAAACAGCTGGGAGAGGCCGGCTTGGAGGATCGTCGCGGAAAGAAGACCGCAGCCCAGGAGCCACGCACTGAGCTGGAGGAAATGAAGGTCAGGATGGCACAGCTTGAACACGAACTGTATATGACCAGAATGGAGCGTGACCTGTTAAAAAAATTGGACGAATTGGAGAGGAGGAATGTCTTTCACAAGTAAGACATGGCA
>USCW01000093.1 GCA_900553315.1 uncultured Eubacteriales bacterium | reverse complement strand
GCACTGGAAATGGATAAGCCCAGCAGCGACACAGATCGCTACCGTAGCGCGGGCGCGTCCGCCGTGGCGCTGGCCGCCCCGGACGGCACCGGGGTGTTAGACGCACGTCCCGCCCGACTGACCGAGGCGCTTGCCGCCCTGCACAACGTAGACCTGATTCTGGTCGAAGGCTTTGATCAGGAAGCGTGTCTCCCTGCCCTTGAGGTCTGGCGCACGCCGGAGACCCCCATGCGCTCCCGGGAGCAATGGCGGCGGGCCGTCATTACCGATCTGCCCTGCGAAGGGCCGCTTCCCGTCTTTTCCCCCAACGCGACCGACAGCATAGCTGATTTCCTGCTGACGCTGGCAGAGGAGCAGCGGCAACGCGCCGTTCCCGGCCTCTCCGTGTCGTTGGACGGGCAGGAGCTTTACCTCGCCCCCTTTGTGCAGCGAATGCTGGCGGGGGCGCTGGATGGCATGCTCCGCACGCTGGACGGGTATCACGAAGGCTGTGAAGTCACGCTCCGCATGAAAAGCAAGACATAAGCCGCAAAAAGAAGCTGGTTCCGCCTATATCTATATAGGGTAAACCAGCTTCTTTGCTGTCTGTCAAAAAAATGCTTTACGCCGCCTCATTCGCATTCTCTTCGCGCACGCGGGGCTTGACCGTTTTACTGACCAGCACACCCAGCTCAAAGAGCACGCACATGGGAACAAGCAACATCAGCTGGCTGACCACATCCGGCGGCGTCAAAATAGCGGCGACGATTGCCAGCGCCAGAATGACGTATTTCCGCTTGCTTGCCAGACTGTTCGCGTTCGTCCAACCCATGCGGGTAGTGATGAACATAAACACCGGCAGCTGAAACGCCACGCCAAAGGGCAGCAGAAAACCGAACAGGAAGCTCACATACTTGTCGATCGACAGCATGGGCGTAGCCAGATTCTCACCCGAAATCAGGAAGAAATCCACGGCCAAGAAGTACACGGCGAAATAGCAGAACACCACGCCAATGAGGAACAGAATCAGCGCCACAAAAAACAGCAGCCGAAACAGTTTTCGCTCATGGGGATACAGGGCGGGCTTGATGAACCGCCACAGCTGCCAGATAATCACCGGACTGGCCACCACCACGCCCGCAATCAGCGCCACCTTGAACTTGGTCATCAGCGCCTCGGACATGGCGGTATAAATCAACTCAATGCCGCGGGCGGAAATGGGGCCGGTGATCAGCCCCATCATCCAATCAATGCAGCCATAAAAAATGGCCGCAAAGGCGATCAGCACCGCCCCGGCGCTGACCACTAAGACCTTGCGCAGCGCGTTCAGATGGTACAGGAGCGTCTGCTTCTTCTCTTCCACCTCGCTGCGCTCCGCCGTCTCCCGTGCGTTCTGCTTATCTTCAGGCTTGCTCATGCATTACCCTCTTTCCTTGCGCGGGTAAGCCTCAAGCCTGCTTATCCTCGGTCTTTTCCTTCTTTTCGTCTTCCTTGGCGGACTCCTCGTCGTCCTTAACGGCCTTCTTGAAGTCCTTAATGCTGGTGCCCAGCGCCTTGCCCACGCCAGCCAGCTTGCTGCCGCCGAACAGCACCAGCGCCAACACCACAATCAGAATAATTTCCGTCGTACCCAGTCTCATAAAGAAACCTCCTTAAGCCCTTTAAGGCTTTTCCTGTTTTTTTGCCTCGCGTTCCTTTTTCGCGTCCTCGTCCATTTTCTTGACGTCTTTTTTCAGGGAGTTCAGGTTCCGCTGCAATTCCTGCGAAGCTTCCCGCAGATCGCTCGTCACATCCAGATCCTTCTGCGTCTGCTTGAGCTCCTGCTGGGTCTGGGTGAGCTCCTTTTCCATCTCGTCCCAGCCCGTTTCCGTTTTCAGCTCCGCGACCATGCGGCGAAGCATCTTCACCTGGCGGCCCAGCCAGCGAGCCACCTTCGGCAGATCCTTAGGCCCCACGATCAGAAAGGCCACCAGCAGCACCACGATCAGCTCACCAAAGCCGATGTTCAAAATTTCTGACGACCTCCTTAATGTAGCAGCTTTCTTCACTCCAGTGCTGTGCATATCATAACGCAGAACACAGAAAATGTCAATTCCCATTTGCTGACATCGTTCAGTTAGTTATCTTTATCTATAGTTTGATGTCTCAAATTTCTATTGGAAATATCTTCCTACATCATGCTTTTGTTATAGAATTTATTGATTAGCGCTTGCGTTTATAATAAAGTTTATTGATGAGTGCTTGCGAAAGAAGCGGTTTTCTGCTATTCTATTTATAGCAGAAACAGAGATACTCCAAGCTTGTGCGACCCTCCGGGTCTATCAAGCCATTGGGTGGTGCGGGCGACCGCATCGCCTGCCACTTTTGCGAAGGAGTTTCCCCTGTGCCACCTGTTTGATGTTTGCCTTTGTCCGCATGACCGAGAGGCAGACTGTCAGGTGCGCAGGGTGGAAACTCTGTTTTTGTATCCGCATCAAACGCAATGCAATACAAGGAGGAGAGAACAACATGGCTGATAAGACGCGCTTTCTTGACAGGGACTACACCCGCCGTCAGTTCCTGAAGCTCTCCGGCAAGAGTCTGGCCGGACTGGCGCTGTCCACCTCGATGCTGGGTGCGCTGGGCGTGACGGAAAAAGCGGTGGCCGAGGACAAGGTTCGCGTATGGGCATTCCCGCAGGGTCTGCTGGTGGTGGACGCGGATCGCTGCGTGGGCTGCCAGCGTTGCGAGATCAACTGCACGCTGACCAACGACGGCTGCTGCTCCAGCTACATTTCCCGCGTGAAGGTGACGCGCAACCTGTACTCCAGCCGCAACGGCAACGGTCTGTATACCGAGAACAACTGGACGTACTTCCCCGACACCTGCCGTCAATGCGAGACCCCCGCGTGCGGCGAGGCTTGCCCGATGCAGGCCATTTACGCGGATGAGAACGGCATTCGCCGGGTCGATCCCGAAAAGTGCGTGGGCTGCGGCGCCTGCCATGAAGCGTGCCCGTGGCACATGCCCACGGTGAACCCCGTCACCAAGAAATCCTCCAAGTGCATCATGTGCGGCGCGTGCGTCGAGGGCTGCCCCTCCGGTGCGCTGTCCATCATTCCGTGGGATAAGATTTCCGCTGCGGCACAAGCAATTTGATGATGTCGTAAAAGCATCTGCGACCGCTTTTACGAAAGAGGCTTTCCATGCTGCGCCGACCGGAGTTCGTCTCAGCGTACAGGGAATTGATTTCGCTTTGCGAAATCAACGACCCGCAAACCCGGTAGAGCCGGATTACACGATTGCAGTCCTGCGGACGGCCTTGGGACGCTGGCCCTGAGGGTAGGATTGGGATGTGCCGTGCGGGTTGTCCATGAAAGACCTCTTTGCTTGAACCGCTTTACATGCGGTCGGGACGCTTGCGTCCGGCTGCGACTTAGATTCGAAACTAATAGGAGGGTAACAACATGTCCGTTAAGAATGGCATCAACGGCTGGGCCGGTACTGTACTGCGCGTCAACCTGTCCACCGGCACCATCACAAAAGAAGATACCCTGCCCAAGTATAAGCCTTATATCGGCGGCATGGGTCTTGGCTATAAGGTTATCTGGGACGAGGTTCCACTGGACAGCGATCCGCTGGGTCCGGCGGCAAAGGCCGTGTTCGGCGTTGGCCCGCTGACCGCCTCCGGCGTGCCCTGCTCCGGCCGTATGAACGTGTCCTTCCTGTGCAACTGGTCCAAGGGCGACTCCATCGTGGACGCGCACATCGGCGGTCACTTCGCCCATGCGCTGAAGTATGCCGGCTATGACGCGGTGATCGTCGAGGGGCAGAGCGACAAGCCCGTGTACCTCAAGATCGACGATGACAACGTGACCATCGAGGACGCTTCCCACGTGTGGGGCAAGGGTACCTTTGAGACCAACGCCACGCTGTCCAAGGAAAACGGCGACACCTTCGACGTGGTGTCCATCGGTCAGGCCGGTGAAAATCTGGTGCCCATGAGCTGCATGGTCACCTCCGTGGGCAACTCCGGTGGCGGCGGCGTGGGCGCTGTGCTGGGCTCTAAGAAGCTGAAGGCGCTGGTCGCCCGCGGCACCGGTGCGGTGAAGATCGCCCGCCCCATGGAAGTTCGTCTGCTGAGCAACTACATGATTAAGGATCTGGTTGGCGGCAACAACAACCACAACGTGCCTTCCATTCCCCAAAGCTGGGCGGAATATTCCTCCACGGTGAAGAACCGCTGGCAGGGCGGCCCCGGCGTTGTGTGGGGCAAGGCTCCCAACGGCCCCGTGGACACTGGCGAGCAGCCCACCGGTCAGATCCATGTGGCAGCCATGCGCTGTCAGAAGGGCGTATTTGACTTCGGCAACATTGCACAGAAGTACACCGTAAAGCAGGGCGGCTGCTCCTCCTGCCCCGTGCGCTGCTACACCGAGTATGAAATGGATCCTCTGGCGGACTACGATCTGCCCACCCATGTGTCCAATACCTGCCTGCCCATCACGGGTCAGACCAGCATCTATCCCGAAGGTACCCATGACTTCGTGGATGAAAAGGACGCGAAGATGATCCTGGGCGGCGCCGGTTCCCGTGCCGAGGACGACTACGGTGTATGGTGCAACTACGGCAACCTGCAAAAGGACTTCAACCGCGCCTACAAGGACGGCATCCTGCGTGAGCACATGACCGACGAAGAGTGGAACGCCGTTGACTGGGATCTGATGAAGAACGGCGATCCCCGCTGGACGGTCGAGTTCTACCGCCTGATTGCCGAGGGCAAGGGCGCGTGGGGCGATCTCGGCAAGGGCTCCTACTACCTGTACAAGGCGTGGGGTCTGGACGACGCGACCAAGAACAGCGCAGGCAAGAACTATTATGACGAGGTTGGCAACAACACCAACGTCACCTATAACGGCTATCCCAAGCATCACTCCGCCGAGGACGCCTGGCAGTCCGGCGTGCTGTACAACCTGATGTACAATCGTGACTGCATGATCCACCACTGCACCAACTTCATCCGCTCCGGTTCTCCCTATGAAGAGGTTATCAAACCTGTGCTGGAGAGCTACTTCGGCGAGGGCTGCACCGATGCGCCCAAGCACTACACCCCCATCAACGAGGCGAAGATTCGTCTGGCGAAGTGGGCCTTCATCGGCAAGCAGTGGCACGATTCCGCGACGCTGTGCAACTGGATGTACCCCATGACCCTGTCCCCGTCCAAGAAGCGCGGTTACAAGGGCGACCTTGATTTGGACGCAAAGTACATGACCGCCGTGACCGGCGACGAGTACACCCGCGAGGATTTGGACTTTGATTGCGAGCGCATCTCCAACATGCTGCGCGCCATGACCGCCATCTCCTTCAAATATCGTCTGGGCAGCGACAATCTGCGCAAGGATCACGACAGCATCCCCGCGTGGGTGTTCGACAAGGAACCCGACTTCAAGGCTTTTGAAGAGGGCACCGTGAAGATGGATCGTGACGACATGGAGAAGGCCAAAACCATGTTCTACGAGGCCATGGGCTGGGACACCGAGACCGGCATTCCCACCCGTGCTACCCTCGAAAAGTTCGATCTGGGCGACATGGCCGACAAGCTGGAAGAGCTGGGTCTGATTAAGTAAAGACGACTGCATCCCCCGCCGATAGCTATCGGCAGGAATGCGGCCCCTGCCTGTTGAATGTTCTTTTTCATAAGGCAAAGCATCGCGGGAGCGAGGGCGGGAAGCTGCCTTCGCTCCCGTTTTTATCAAAAAAGGAGTGACGCACAATGGCGCTGTTTGGTCGCCGCAAGCCCGGTTTTTCTAAGGAAGTTGAGCTGAAGCCCGAGGAGATTCCCGGCGAGTTCAGTGATGCGCTGGACCCCGCAGTCAATAAGGATTTGGACAATCCCAAGGCGGAGAAGCTGGAATATCAGCACAATGCAGAGCATGTCATAAACGGAGAGCAAGCTTCCACCGCAGAAAAGCCCGATCTGCTGGACTATCTGGAATCCCTGCCGGATGTAGAAGACCCCTTTCCCCCGAGCGAACCGGAGGAGGAGGCGCCCGCCGAGGCTGTTGAAAAGCGGCCCGCGCAGGTCTTGGCGGACTTCATTCGCAAGCGGAGTGCCGCAGCGGCGCTGACCGCAAGAAAGTCGCTGATGGAAGAGGCCGAGAACATGGAGGAACTAATTGCCGCCATGGCGCAGGACGAGGACTGCAAGGATATTCGTCACGTCGATGGGCAGAAGGACGTGTATTATTATTCGGAAGAAAACATGGCAAACAATTACGCCATGATTGCGGCACTGATTGAGGACAAGGACGTTTGCCGCACGATTGCGGAGATGGTGCGCTTCAACTGCAAGACGTACCCCACGCCCACGCCCATGGTTTATTTTGAGCGTCATCCCTACTATCTGACCGCCGTACAGATCAAGCAAGCGCTCGCCACAATGGGACGCAAGCCCGAGTATGCCGACATCCATGTCTTTGAAACCGAGCACGGCAACGTGCCCTACCTCTACGCCGACTCCGTCATGACCCTCCGCTACGCCAAGGCTCTCGCCGAAGGTGCCGAGACCGACGAGGTGGAGAGCTAACGAAGGGGATATTCTGGGGGAGAGGCCGCTTCTCTAAGAGAAGCGCCTC
>USCW01000092.1 GCA_900553315.1 uncultured Eubacteriales bacterium | reverse complement strand
TTGCAACCGTTCCGGCCTTCCTGTTTTGAGAACGCGCACAGAAGGGACTGCTCAAATTTTTCAAGAATTTGTTTCTTTTGGCGCGAAATGTTACTTATTGACGCATTTTTGTTGCCGTGCTATGATGTTATCAATGAGGCGGTGCTGAAAATCGTCTTTTGAGGGAGGCTTTGTTTTTATGCGGAAGCAGCATGTGCTCAGCGGTGCGGATCGGCTGGAAACGGTCGATTCCTTGCTTCGTGGAAAGCGTGTGGGGTTGATGACCAATCCTACGGGCATCAATCATGATTTTATCAGCACGATTGATTTGATTCATCAGCGGTATCACCTGACGGCGCTGTATGCGGTGGAGCATGGCATTCGCGGCGACGCGCAGGCGGGCGCGAAGATCGACGATACGATGATCGACCCGGCCACGGGCGTGACCGTTTACAGCGCTTACGGTGCGAACGATCACTTCACCGAGGAGATGCTGGCGGCCTTTGACGTGCTGGTCTTTGATATTCAGGACGTGGGTGCGAGGTTCTATACGTATCTGTATTCGCTGGCCTATGCCATGGAGGCCTGTGCCCGGGCGCACAAACCTATGGTGGTGCTGGATCGTGTGAATCCGCTGGGCGGCGTGAAGCGCACGGGCACCATTTTGGACGAGCGGTTCACCTCCTTTGTGGGCGGATATGCGCTGCCGACGCAGTACGGGCTGACCATCGGTGAATATGCGCGGTACGTGCGGGATTATCTTGCACTAGATGTGGAGCTGACTGTGGTGCCGCTTTCGGGCTGGAAGCGCGGCATGTATCTGGACGACACAGACCTGCCGTGGGTGGCGCCGTCTCCCAACTGTGCCGATCTGGCGACGGCGCTCTGCTACATTGGCACCTGCATTTTTGAGGGCACGAATTGCAGCGAGGGACGCGGCACGACGCAGCCGTTTCAGGTGATCGGCGCCCCCTTTATCAACAGCGAGGCGCTGGCGGAGCGCATGAACGCCATGGCGCTGCCGGGGGTACATTTCCGCCCCACCTGCTTCGTGCCCACGTTCAGCAAGCACGAGGGCGTATTGTGCCGGGGCGTGCAGCTGCACATCACCGATCGGGAGGCTTGTGACGTATTTGCGGCGGGCTTGCTGCTGTTGGACACGATTCGGGCCATGTATCCGGACGAGTTTGAGTTCATCCATTGGGGGAACGAGGAGCGCTACGCCTTTGATAAGCTGCTGGGCACGGACACGTACCGCACGGGCGAGGTTTCCGCGCAGGAATTGATTGCGCAGAGCAAGGAGCCGGTGCGGCAGTTCGGCGAACGGGTGCGGAAGTATCTGCTATATGCGAACTGAAGAAGCGGCGTTACATTTGCGTTGCAAATAAACTTACGTATTCCTGCTTTTGTGTATTCGGATGAACCGTTCAAAGGAAGTTACATATTTATTACATGTAACTATTTCCTTTGCAAGCTTCTATTTCGATGGTTTTCGACAAATAACACGTAAAACTTTGCATTTCTTTCGTGTTTTTTTGGTGTTTTTTCGGTTTGCTCTTGCTTTTCGACGAAATAAGTCTATAATAATAATAGTGTGATTTTTCCTAATTTTAGCTCATTTTCCGGTTACATGTATGCGTCCAAGTAACCGGGGGGGGTACAGCTTGGGGTATATAACAAAGCAGCAGCGTATTCTGATTGTTGACGATTCTGAAATCAACCGCGCCATTCTTGTTGGTATGCTGAGCAAAAACTATGTGTGTGTTGAGGCGGAGAATGGCGAACAGGCCGTTTCCATGCTGCAGGAGGATTCGTCTATCGATTTGGTGTTGCTGGACTTGGTCATGCCCGGCATGGACGGCTTTGCGGTACTTTCCGTGATGAACGAAAAGCATTGGATCGACACCATCCCGGTCATCATGATTTCCTTCCAGAGTGACTCCACCTCGGTTGAGCGGTGCTATCAGATGGGCGCGACGGATTATATCAGCCGGCCCTTCGAGAAGGCTGAGGTGCGGCAGCGCATCCAGAATACCCTGAACCTTTACGCACGTCAAAATCAGCTTCAGCAGATGCTTCAGGAGCAGTTGCATCAGCGCAATCGCAGTAACCTGTTGATCGACATCCTGAGCCACATTGTCGAGTTCCGCAATGGCAAGCATATGCTCCATACGCAGCGCATGCGCGTTTTGGTGGATATGCTGCTGCATGTGCTGGCGGAAAAGACCGAAAAATATGGCTTGACTGACGAGACGATTTCGCTGATTGCGTCTGCGTCTTCCCTGCATGACATTGGCAAGATCGACATCCCCGGCTACATTCTGAATAAGCCTGGCAAGCTGACCGAGAAGGAATATGAAATCGTCAAGGCTCACGCAATGAAGGGGGCTGCGATGCTTGCGCATATGCCTCCGGATGCGGACGAGTCTTTTATCAATAGGACATCCGACATCTGCCGCTGGCACCATGAGCGCTTCGACGGCAAGGGCTATCCCGATGGCTTGACGGGGGACGCGATTCCGATCTCTGCACAGGCGGTCGGTCTGGCGGACGTGTATGACGCGCTTATCAGCGAACGCTGCTATCGTCCGGCGTATACGCCCGCACGGGCGCTGGAAATGATCCTGAACGGCGAATGCGGCGCGTTCAATCCGCTGCTGATCGACTGCCTGAAGGAGCTTCAGCCCCAGATAGAAAAGGAGTTCGGCCTTCCGACTGAGAAACAGACCTCGGAGAAAAAGCTCATGCAGTCCGAGGCCGGCAGTCTGCCCATGGACGACACGCTTCCCATCACGCTGAGCACCCAGCAGCTGCTGGAGCAGTCTCGGGAGCGCAGTCGGTTCTTTGCGGCACAAGCAGGTGGTCTGCAATTTGAGTATTCCGCACAGCATCGCACGCTGTCCCTGACGGACTACGATGCCACGCCCCGTTATGAGAATCCAACGGCGACGCAGGCGGAGCTCGCTCGCTTGAGCGGACTTTCCCATGAGGATTGTGTGCGGTTGAATACCGTCATCCGCAACGCGTCGCCCACCAATCCCGACGCGCTGTTCACTGCGACAGACAGCGAATGCGGCATGACGGACCGGAAACTGATCTCGCTGCACACCTTCTGGACGGAGGAAAGCGCACCCCGCTTCCTCGGTCTGGTGGGGCAGGTCAGCCATTGCACCGCAACGGAGGGACATCATGCAGCCCTCCACTTCGACCTGACCAATATCACGCGGGAGCGCATCATAACGCTGATGATGAACCTGCGTGAATACTATGACAGGATCCGATTGGTCGATCCCGCCACGCAGGAGGCGTATAATTTGTGCGCCGACGGTACCTTGGAGGTCAGCAAGCGACCATGCTACGCCCTGTGGGGACGCACCTCCGTGTGCGAGAACTGCGCGTCCTGCCGTGCCGTTGCCAACAAGAATCGCATTACCAAGCTGGAGCTGGTCAACAATGATATTTACCAGATTATTTCTAATTACGTGGTAATGGACGGCAGACCTATGGCGCTGGAATTGATCTCTCTGCTGGATTCCGGTGTGCTGGTGGGCACGGACAATGAGGAGGTCTTTTTAAAAAAATTCAGTCGTGATTATTATACTGATCGTCAAACCGGCGCATACAATCGTCAATATTACGAGGATCAGCGCGAGACGCTGACCAATATCGACGGTGTGATTATGATGGATGTGAACGACTTCAAGGCCATCAACGATACCTATGGTCACACGGTGGGCGATATGGCGCTGACGGCGATCGCCAAGGAGGTGCTGTCCACCATTCGCAGCACCGACCGCTTCATCCGCTTCGGCGGCGATGAATTCCTGCTGATCTTCCCGCGCATTCCCCATGAGGTCTTTGAGCGGCAGATGAAGCATATTCAGGATAAGGTCAGCCGCATTCTCATCCCGGAGTACCCGGAGATACACTTGTCGATCAGCATCGGCGGCGTGTATCGTGCGCCTACCCTGATGGACGCGGTTCGTCAGGCGGATCAGGCCATGTATCGGGATAAAGCCCAAAAAGGTATGCTCCGCTTTTGATGCATTCCCCAGAGAAGCCCTGAACCGAAAGTGAGGTTATTTTATGCAGCTGCAGGAATTTTATGAGACTGTCGGCGGCGATTATGCGGGAACCTCCCAACGTTTGTATAACGATGCGCTGATTCTCCGCGTTGTCAAGATGTATCCCAGCGATCCTAACTTTGATAAGCTTCATCATGCGCTGGGCGCGAAGGATTGGGAGGAGGCTTTCCGGGCCGCGCATACCCTCACGGGTGTGGGGCAGAATCTGGGCTTCACCCGTCTGTATGAAGCTAGCTCCGACCTGACGGAAGCGCTTCGGGGCGGCCGGCCGCTGATGGATCGCGCCCTGTGGGAGCGTGTAGAGACGGAGCATCAGCGGGTGCTGAATGCGCTGACGCAGCTGAACTGACACGGTGATGCAAATGTGGACGCAGAAACGGCGAACGCCTCGCTGTCTCCTGCGTCCTTTCTTTTCTTTATGGATTCTGCTGAATTTACGCCGCGAGAATTGTCAAGCGGGTTTTGGCCTCTTACCAGATACGCCATTGTTGAATGCGGGAAAAAGAGTATACTTATTTTGTAAATGCTGTCTGCGTGCCCGAGCCCGCAAAAGTGTCGTCGCGTGCCTTCCCGACGCGTCAGACCGCATTTCGTTCGTTCAATCTGCAATCCGCGCACCGGGGATACATTCGCCCCGGCGACGCATGAAGGAGCGATGCACATGAAGATTTATCCGGTTACAGACCCTGCCTTCAAACCCTATGGGCGCGTGGCGGAGGGCTACCCGGTGGCGGGGATCTTGGCGTGTCTTGCCCAAACGCCCCTGACCGACGCGGTAGCTTATGTGCCAAAGGAGCCCTTGCTGCACGCCGCAGCGGACGCGGAGGCGGTGGGAGAGGCGCTGTTCGGCGGGATGCCCTTTCAGCTGGGCTACTGCAACGGTCACAACACCAAGCTGAACTGCTTGGAATATCATCGGGACAGCGAGTTCAACCTCGGCACGGACGATTTCATTCTGCTGCTGGCTAAGCAGGACGAGCTGGTGGACGGTGAGCTGGACACGGCGAAGGTGAAGGCCTTCCGCGTACCCGCAGGCGTGCTGGTGGAGGTCTATGCCACCACGCTGCACTATGCGCCCTGCCATTGCGACCCCGCCAAGGGCTTCCGCGTGCTGGTGGCCCTGCCCTTGAATACGAACACCGATTATCGGCCCGCGGGCGGCACGAATAAGCTGGACCGTCAGCTCTGGGCCCGGAACAAATGGCTCATTGCCCACGCAGAAAGCGACGAGGCCAAGCAAGGCGCCGTCGTGGGTCTGCGCGGCGTGAATATTGACATCCAAAGCGACCTTTAAGAGAACAAAAGGAGAGTGCCTAACCATGATGCAGAACATCCCTGAGGTCAAGCTGGGCCTGATCGCCGTCAGCCGTGACTGCTTCCCCATTGCCTTGTCCGAAAAGCGCCGTGCCGCCATCGCGGCCGCTTGCGGCAAGGAAAATCTCTACGAGTGCCCCGTGACCGTGGAAAATGAAAAGGACATGCTGAAGGCTGTTGCCGACGTGAAGGCGGCGGAGTGCAATGCGCTGGTGGTTTTCTTGGGCAACTTCGGCCCGGAGACTCCCGAAACGCTGATTGCGAAGAACTTTGACGGTCCCTGCATGTTTGTGGCGGCGGCCGAGGGCGACGGCGACATGATCAATGGTCGCGGCGACGCGTACTGCGGTATGCTGAACTGCTCCTACAATCTGGGGATGCGTCATATTGACGGCTACATTCCCGAGTATCCCGTGGGCACCTGCGAGGATATTGCGAAGATGATCCATGATTTCGTGCCGATTGCTCGTGCGGTCATCGGCGTGAAGAACCTCAAGATCATCACCTTTGGTCCCCGGCCGCAGGATTTCTTTGCCTGCAATGCGCCTATCAAGGGTCTGTACGAGCTGGGTGTGGAGATTGAGGAGAACTCCGAGCTGGATCTGCTGGTATCCTTCAAGGAGCATGAGAACGATCCCCGCATTGACGACGTATGTGCGGACATGGCCAAGGAAATGGGCGAGGGCGCGTACTATTCCGACCTGAACCGCCGCATGGCGCAGTTTGAACTGACGCTGCTGGACTGGGCGGAGAACCACAAGGGCAGCCGGAAGTATGTGGCCTTTGCGGACAAGTGCTGGCCCGCGTTCCCCAGCCAGTTTGGCTTTGAGCCCTGCTATGTGAACAGCCGTCTGGTGAGCCGGGGCATTCCGGTGAGCTGCGAGGTGGACATTTACGGCGCGCTGAGCGAGTACATTGGTCTGTGTGTGACGGCGGACGCGGTGACGCTGCTGGACATCAACAACACGGTGCCGCAGTACATTTACGATGCGGACATCAAGGGCAAGTATGATTACGCTTTGACGGACACGTTCATGGGCTTCCATTGCGGCAACACGCCCGCGTGCAAGCTGTGCAGCAATCGTGCGGTGAAGTATCAGCTGATCCAGCATCGTTTGCTGGAGCCTGCGGGCAGCGATCCTGATTTCACCCGCGGCACGCTGGAGGCTGACTTGGCGGCCAGCGACATCACGTTCTATCGTCTGCAATGCGATAGTGAGGGTGTATTGCGCTCCTACATTGCGGAGGGTGAGATTCTGGATGTGCGCACGCAGTCCTTTGGCGGCATTGGCGTATTTGCCATCAAGGAGATGGGGCGCTTCTACCGTCATGTGCTGGTGCAGAAGCGCTATCCGCATCACGGTGCTGTGGCGT
>USCW01000091.1 GCA_900553315.1 uncultured Eubacteriales bacterium | reverse complement strand
ATAACCACATCTGCGTCCTGTACACGATCCGGCACTTCCTCCGGCTTGCTGCTTCCATAGCGGACCACTTCGCCCAACACCTCAAATCCGCTAAGGTCAATGTCTGTTCCTATTGAATTATCATCTAAAAAAACTATCTTCATATCTTTCACATTCCTTACATTCATCCATTTTTATCACCCTTTACCAATGATTCTTTTCTGACTTCGCCCATTGTAACTCATTTTATAAAAAAAAGAAAGTGGCAGTCCCACAAAAGCGTCGGGGGGAAGCTGGGCGTCGCCCATGAGACCGACAAACTGACTTACCTTCAGGCCGAGAGCCTCCTGCATGTCCGCGTCGCTGCCCTGCGGACTAACTAAATAATAGCAGAGCAGCGAGTCCTGCTGACCGATCCGGTGCGCCCGATCCTCTGCCTGTGAATGCACCGCAGGGCTCCAGTCCAGCTCGCCAAACACTACACAGGTCGCCCGCTGCAAATTCAAGCCCGACGCGGCCCGCAGGGAAATACAGCAAACGTCCGTCTTTCCCTCCATGAACCGCTCCACCGCCAGCGACTTCTGCGCGGGCGTTTCCCGACCCGTGATAAATACCGGGTGATAGCTTTTCAGCTCATCCTTGTAAATATCCATCACATCATGATGATGCGCAAACAGCAGCACCTTCTCGCCGCCGTCCAGCAGCGCACGCACAAATTGACAGACATACGGCGCCTTCGCCACCCCCGTGGCCTTCCGCGCCTGCTGGGAAATGCTGTCCTCCAAGATCGCCCGCTGAGAGGCCGTCAGCGTGCCGTCCTCCTTCCAGCGCATCAGCTGCGGCAGCACCGGCGCCATCAGCCGCGCATATACCCGGTCGTTCCAGTCCAGCTCCTGCACCAAGCGTCGCTTGGGCGGCAGTTCGCTGAGCACATCCTGCTTCACCCGGCGAAGCATCAGCCCCTCCCGCTTCAGGTACGCCCCCAGCAGCTCCGGCTTCGCCACAATGGCATTGCCGTACCCCCAGCACCATTCCCGGGAAAAGCTCTCCCAATCCCCCAGAAAGTGATAATCCAGAATGTTCACCACATTCCAGATTTCGCCGCCGCGATTGTAAATGGGCGTGCCGGACAGCCCGATCACATGCTCGCATTTTTCCGCCGCCAAGCTCGCCGCGGAGTATTTTTCCGTGCCGCTGTGGCGCAGCTCCTGCACCTCGTCAAAAATCAGCGTGCGGAACCCCAACCCCGGCAGCGCCTCTTTCCAGCCGCGCAGAAGCAGATAGTGCAGAATGTATACATCCGCCTCGGGCAGATCATAGGGCTTCAAGCCATGCACCACATGTACCCGGGGCACGCGCCCCTCCACCCGCAGAAAGCGCAGCGTCTCCTCCAGCCAGTTCCGCGTCAGATGCGCCGGTGGAATAATCAATGCGGGCAAATTCCCGCTGCTGGCCAGATACGCCAGCGCCTGTACCGTCTTGCCCAGACCCATTTCGTCGGCCAGCAGACAACGGTCATGGGCCAGCAGAAACGCAAGCCCCTCCTGCTGAAAGAGCCGCAGAGTTCCCAGAAAATTCGCCGCCGGGGGCGTAGCCAAGGCGGGCATCCGTGCCGCCTGCTCCCGGCGCACGGCGTAGGCTCGCGCACCCTCCAGCGCCTTGTCCCACAGAGCCTTGTCGCTTTCCTTCACCGCCAGCGGGAAACGAAGCATCAGCCAATATAGATCGCCCACTGCCCGGGCGTGCGCCGTGAAGCGCGCCTCGCCCCGTTTGCAGCCCTGCATTCCCGGAAACAGCCGCTTGCACATCTCCGTTACGCTGGGATCGCCCTTCACCGTCCAGCAGCGGCTGCGGCGGTTGTAGCTCAGGGTGCCGTAGACCCGGCCTGTATTTTCCGGCGCTTCCCGCAGGTACGCGGGCAGCAGCAGCTTTTCTTCCTCGGTCATAGCGCAATCCCCCAAAGCTGATTCAGGCTGAGGTTCCTCACCGGCTTGCCGCAGAGCGTCGCGGGCAGCCGCACGCGACCCTCGGAAACAAGAAGAAGACCCGCCACCTCCGTGCAGGCGCAGTAGCGGGTCAGCTGCGGCAAAAGCCTTGCGGGCACGGGCTTGCCGCGTTTGATTTCAATGCCAATATCCCCGCACATCAGGTCGATGCGGCATCGGGGAGCCAGCCGCACCTCATGGGCGGCGGGAAGCCCCGCGTTCATCAGGGCCTCCCGCACCATGCGGTGCAGATCGTATTCTCCCCGCTGCAAGGGTGCGCGGAGCGGGGTCAATGCATCGTAAACCTGCGCCAGCTCCATCAGTAGCCTCCCGCCATGGCTGTGGTCAGCTGACCCATGGCCGCCGCCACCTCGGTGGTGGACGGGTTGGAGGAGGAGATCACGCTTTGCAGATTGCTGATGGCGCTTTGCAGCACCGCGTAATTTGCGGAGGAAGCGTCCATGTTGTTCAGCTGCGCCTGTGCCTGCTGGATCAGCAGCTGCGCGTCAGGGATCAACGTGTTTTCCACCACGTAATTGCTGCCGGAGGAGGTGCCTGCCCCATGCACCGTGCAGACCTGTCCGCCGGAGATCACACTGCCGCTGCCGTCATACTTGATGGTGGCAGAGGAGCCCAGATACTGGGACAGCACGCTTTCATATTCCGTGCCGATGAACTTATACAGCGGATGTCCGCTGGGAATGACGATCACGCCCCGAGAGATCACGTTGGGGCAGTAGGGCGAAGCCAAGTCGCCGGTCTCCGCGCAGACGGACTGCGTCTTATGCATCTGGCAGTAGGTCGTAGGCACGGTACCCTGCGCCCACCAGTCGGTCACGGTGCCGTAGCCCTTCGCGTCGTTGGCGCACGCGTCGGTAGCCAGTTGGCCGCTGACCGCGCAGGTGGTGGCCTTCACCAGTCCGTACTGGCTGGGATCGCCGTCCAGAATATCCCGGTTGCTCAAGCCCTGATGAATCTTCTTCATATAGGCTTGCCACAGCGGGGCCGCCGCACCGGAGCCCGTGGACTTGGAGGACAGCGCCTTGTAATTATCGTGACCCACCCACAGGGCGGAGGAGTAATAGCCCGTCATGCCAGCGAAGAACACGCCCTTCTGGTCGGAGTTCGTGCCCGTCTTACCCGCCACGGTCTGGCCGGAAATCTTCGCGGAGGTGCCCGTGCCGCCGGATACCGCGTCCTTCAGCATATCCACAATCATCCACGAGGTGGCCTCGGAGAACACCCGGCGGCGGGTCTGGTTGGCATGACCGTCCCACACCACGTTACCCTCGGAGTCGGAAATGCCCAGCACAGAAATGGGAGCCTGATACACCCCGCCGTTCGCCATCACGCCGAAGCATACGGACATTTCCAGCGGGGTAATGCCGCTGGAGCCCAGCGTCACGCCGAAGGGCGTTTCGTCAATGTGGCTCTTGTTCACGCCCATCCGCAGCAGGAAGTCCACGGAGCGCTCCACGCCCACCATGGTCAGCTCCGTCTGTGCGGCAGCGGTGTTGTGGCTCTTCATCAGCGCACGGCGCAGAGTCTCCGGACCCACGTATCCGCCGCCGCCATAGTTCTTGGGCCAGCTGTCCTTGCCGTTGGAGCCCTTCCACCCGGAGATGGGCAGGGGCATGTTGTATACAATACTAGCCGGGGAGGCTCCCAGCTCCAATGCAGGTGCGTACACCGCGATGGGCTTGATAGAAGAACCTACGGGCATCTTCATGTCCGTGGCCCGGTTCAGGGTCTTGCGAGCGGTGGGCCGGGTGCGGCTGCCCACGATGGCCTTCAGCTCGCCCGTGCGATAATCCAGCACTACCGCCGCCGCCTGCGGCTGCACGATCTCTGTATAAGTTCCGTCGGCATTCTTGCTCTTAAACACCTTGTCGGAGGGATCCTGCAAGCGAGGATAGTTCGTCCAGTTTTCGAGGGTATCCTCCACCGTCTCCTGAATGGTGGTGTCGATGGCCAGCTTCACCCGATAGCCGCCGGTGCGCAGCTTCTGCTCCATGGCCGCCCGGTTCGTGGCGTTGTCCTCCAGATGATTCATCCGCAGGAAGATGTCCACCACCTCGTCCACCGCGTATTCCACGTAGTGGGCGTATTGATACATGCCCGTACCCTCGCTGGTATCGGTCTGCAATACGTTGGCCGTCTCCGGGTTCAGCGCCTCCTGATACTGCTCATAGGTGATGAACTGATTTTCATACATGCACCGCAGCACGTAGTCTGTGCGGTTATTGGTGATGGCCTTGTAATCCACGCCCTCCTTGGAGCGGACATAGAAATTTCGACGGGGATTATAGTAATAGGGGCTGTTATTCGTGCCCGCCAGCATGGCGCACTCCCGCAGGGTCAATTCCCCCAGCGACTTGCCGAAGTAGCCCTGCGCCGCCACCTGCACGCCGTAATAATTCTCGCCCAAATAAATGGTGTTCAGATAGCTTTCAAGAATCTGATCCTTGCTGTACTTCGTTTCCAGCTGCAAGGCCAGATAGGCCTCCTGAATCTTGCGCTTATAGCTTTGCTCATTGGAAAGAATCGTATTCTTAATAAGCTGCTGGGTAATCGTGGAGCCGCCCTGTGTGGACGAGGATGTCAGGTTGGACACAAAAGCGCCCACGATACGCTTCAAGTCCACGCCGTTATGGGTATAGAACCGCGCGTCCTCCACGGCAATAAACGCATCCTGCAAATACTTGGGCATAGCCGCCAGACTGACGCTGACGCGGTTCTCGATGCCCTTGTATTCCGTAATCAAATGATTATTCGCGTCATAAATAAAAGAGGTCTGCGCCTGGTCGTCCAGCGCCGCCAGATTCAGCGTCGGGGCAGTCTCTACGTAGCCCTTGGCGATGCCCAGCACCGCACCCACGCCCGCCAGACCCGCCAGCACGATCAGCAGCACGATAACGCGCACCACGTTCACCGCCACGCTGACGGCGAAATTCGGCTTCTTGGTAGCGGGCTTGAAGATGCTGTGGGGATGAGGCTTCTCCGGCCGCACGTCAATATCGTCCATGTCCGCGGCCCAATGCTCGTCATCCTCCGGGGGAAGCTCCTGTTCATCCTGCCAGCCCTGTCCGTCGTCGGCGTACTGCTCTTCGGGGGGATATGCGTCCTCGGGGGGATATGCATCCTCGGGGGGATACGCATTTTCCGGTGGATAAGCGTCCACAGGCGGATAAGCGTCATACTGCTGCTCCCCCTGCGGGGGCTGAAAAACGCGGGTCGGCTCCTGCTCAGGCTCCTCCCGGCGAATAAATTTGCGCTGATAAGGCAAAGAATCGCCTCCTCGTTTCCATAACATCAAAAGTCAAAGGGTTTCGTATCATTATAGCATATTCCCGCAAATGGGGAAAGCATTGGACGCTATGTAAACGAAGGAGGGGCCGCAATGACTGCATGTACGGCTGAAAAAAGGCGTTTCCCCCGCTGGCTTCGGCGGCTTTTGCTCATCCTGGCGGCGCTTGCCGTCGCCCTGCTTTTCATGCAGCGCAACCTGAATCGGGTGGTGCTCGCCATGGCCAGCGCCAACGCCCGTGCGCTGACGGTGAATGTGCTGAATCAGGCGGTACAGGAGATTCTGGACACGGGCGTAAAGTACGACGACATGATGATCGTGCAGACGGATCAGGCGTGCCGGGTCGTGCTTTTACAGGCGAACACGACGCTGATGAACGACATGGCCTCCGCGGCGGCGCTGCGGGCGCAGGCCTCCCTATCCAGTCTGGAAAACCAATTCGTATCCATTCCTTTGGGTTCGGCGCTGGGCATGACCATTTGGGCGGGCTCCGGGCCGCGCATTCGGGTACAGATACTGCCCGTGGGTGCGGTCTCGGCGCAGTTCTCCACGGAGTTTCAGTCGGCGGGCATCAATCAGACCCGGCACAAGATTCTCCTGACGCTGGAAGCCACGGTACGCTTAGTCATTCCCACCGGGGCACAGGAGGTTTCCGTATCGGCACAGATGACAGTTGCGGAGAGCATTATTGTGGGGCAGGTGCCGGATTCCTTTGTGGACGTGAACAATGATTCCGACATGCTGAACCTGATCCCATGATTTTTTTGCAGGAACTCTCGCTTTCCTGTCGAAAATTTTTTCATAAGGCAATACCGCACAAATGAGTTGGTGCGATGGCGAATGCATTTTTTGTCAGATGCGATTGCAGAAATCGAAGGTTTACTGGAGGTAAATCGAGATTTCTGCAAGAAGCAGATGGCAGAAAAGGCATCGCCAGCGCTGCCGACGAATTGTGCGGTATTGCCATAACGTAAGCTGCACCAAAGGAGGCGTTCTTCATGCCCACCACCACCGTTGAAAACGGTCGTTTTTCCCTGATGATCCGCGGCGAAAAGCTGTCTCAGGCACAAGTAGCGTCCGGTCTTGACCTGACCGCCACCAGCTTTATCGAGCAGGGCAGTCTGCTCAGCCGTCTCCCCCGCATTGAGGCCACCGAGGATCTTTGGGTACACGAGATTTCCCTGACCTCTCCCGACGGCACCGACACGGCCTTAAACAACTTATTGGAGACGCTGCTTGCGCACAAGCCGTTTCTGAACGCGCTCGCCGCGAAATGTCAGATCACCCTGCGTCTCTACGTTCGTTCCAGCCGTGCCCACATCACCTACAGTCTGATGCCCGCCACCCTCCAAAAGCTGACCGAGGTCGGTCTCCCCCTAGAGCTTTCCAGCCTAAGCTGGGGCGAATTTGGCGTGTAATGTGTCTTGCGAGGGAGACGCTGGGGGAGAGGCCGCTTCTCTGAGAGAAGCGCCTCTCCCCCAGAC
>USCW01000090.1 GCA_900553315.1 uncultured Eubacteriales bacterium | reverse complement strand
AAGACCCCTCCCTCGCAATCTCACGATCTATCTCTTTTTTTAGAACAGATTGGCGGCTTTTTCGATGGCTTCCTGCTGGGATTGGAGGAGCGCCTCGAACTGGGCGCGATAGGCAGCGGCGGCGGCCTTCAGGTCAGATACCTGACGAGTCAGACTGTCGCGCTCGTCCTGCAAGCCCTTCAGCTGCTCGTCGGCCTCCTGCTGTGCCTTTGCACGAATCTCCTCCGCCTGCTTTTCCGCGGCGGCAATCGTCTCCGACTTCACCTTCTGCGCCATCTCCAGAATTTCCTTCAGAGAGTTGGTCGCGTCCGCCGTCACAACGGGCTGCGCTGCGGGCGCCGCAACCGGCGCGGGGCGCTTCGCCTGTGCGCTCATCAGCTGCTGCTGCAGGGACTGAATCTGATCCTGCTGGGCGGCCATTTCGTCGCAGATGGCGTCGAGGAACTCGTCCACCTCCTGCTGGTCATATCCCTTGGGCCGAATCTTGAATTCCTTGCTTTCGATCATTTCAATGGTAATCTGCATGGTATACTGCTCCTTTCCATCTGCGCAAAGCGCGCTGTGGTAATTGCTCAATGCTTTCCGAAAACCTCCAGAAGGATCGGTATGCGCTCCTTTCGCGTGGGCGTGCCGATCTCCCGAAGAATGATCCGTCCAAATCCACGCACCGAGATCAGATCGTCAGCCTTCAGCTGCTGATCCACCCGCTCGGTGGCCGTGTGGTTCACCTGCACCGCGCCTTGACGAATCCATTCCGTCGCCTTGGCGCGAGAGGTCTTCATGCCGCTGGATAACACGCTGTCCAGCCGCAGAGAGGCGACCGTGTCCCGCAGCTCCGTCCCTTTCGGGGGCGTAATCGCGGGGGGCTCCGACCTTTCGCATACCTTCACCGCCGCGCTGCCGACGCGCGTCAGCTCCTGCGGCAATCGCGCCGCCAATTCAGGCACAGCGCGAATGTACGCGTGATCGCCCTCAATCACCATGTCTCCCAGCAGGGAGCGATCCATGCCGAGAGCCATGACGCTGCCCAGCAGCGCCCGATGATCTACAGCGGCGAATTTCGCGTTCCAGCTGACCTCCAGCCATACGCCGGTGAAATCCGGCTCCAGCCCGTCCGGGTAAAAGCAGCATTGACTGCGCTCCGCACCCTCCCAGCCGCCGTCAAAGGCGGCCAGCACGCCGTTTTCACGGGCGCAGCGCTGGGCGAGGCTTCGCTCCTCCTGCGTCAGAAAGGGCTGCACAGGGGCGTCCATAAGCGCCCTGCGCGTCGGGCCAGATCATCCAGCCGCGCCCGGAGGGCTTCGGTCTCGTCACCCTTCACAGAATCACCCGCAGGGTGCCGAGCAGATAGCGCACCAGCTCCACCAGCAGCCATGCCACCAGCGGCGACCAGTCCAGAATCTGCCATCGGGGCGGAAGCTTCTCCACCAGAATGCGGCGGATGGGCGTCAGTACGGGCTCAACGACCTTGCGCAGCATTTCCGTCCACTTGTTCGCGGTGGGGCGGAGCCAGCTCATCAACACATAGATGACCAGTGCCACGTCAAACAGCCACAGCACCAGATACAGCAGTCGGAAAATCGTGTCCAGAATCATGCGACTCCTCCTTTACTGCCCATAGGAGCCGCCGGCGGCGAAGCTCCCATAGGTGCCGAAGGTACTGCTGCCGCCCTGATAGGCGGAGGTTTGACCGAAGTCCTGACCGCCCGCATAGCTGCCGTAGCCCGCAGCCATCTGCTGGGGCTCGTAGCTCTGCTGAGGTGCGTAGCCCTGCGCCTGAGGCGCGGTATAGGTGTCCTCGCCATAGCTGCGGGAGGGTTCGTCCGCATAGCGGCCCGTGCGGCGGCGCATACCATCCTCATTGCGGCGGTCGCTCATGCGCTTGATGAACACGTCCGCCAGCACCTGCACCGTGGGCGGAGAGATCAGGTATGCACGCTTGATATTGGTGATCTTCGTGATGGAGCAGCCCAGCGTATAGGCTGCGCCGGAGAGCATATCAATACAGCGGATGACCTCTGCTTCGTTGGGGATGCTCTCGGTGTTCACGATGACGCTTTCGCCGTTCTTCATGAATTCAATGATGCGGTAACAGGCTTGGAAGGACACCAGCTGGGTGATCCGCTCCACATGCACATAGGCGCGAGAGCCGTCCACGTAGTTGCCGGGCATAAAGCTGATGTTATCCGGGGCCTGCTGGGGCGCGGGCTGAGGCTGCTGCACCGGGGGCTGCTGCCATTGAGGAGCCTGCGCGTAATTTTGAAACTGCTGGGTATAAGCGGCCGCGGGGGGCGTTTGAAACTGCTGGGTATAGCCCGTGGACGCGGGAGCGCTCTGGAACTGCTGGGTGTAACCGGTAGAGGCGGGGGCATTTTGGAACTGCTGGGTATACCCCTGCTGCATGGGAGGGTTCTGGAACTGCTGGGTATACCCCTGCTGCATAGGCACGCTCTGCGTCTGATTCTCCATCACGGGGATGGACTGAGTCATCTGCATGGTGGCTTGCCGTGCGGTTTCCTCCTTCATGGCCTGCATCCGCTGGGTGCGCTCCTGACGGGCCGCGACCCCGGGATAGTAGCCGCTGGAACCGCCGTTGCCAAGATCTGAGTATGGCTTATCCTTGGACGCAAAGATTTCTGCGCCCTTTTCCCTGACCCAGTCCTTGGCCCGGTTCGTCAAATCCTTCCAAGACATTTGTTTTCCTCCCATGTTTCCTTGTCTCAGCCCCGGGGGCCGAGCAGCGCGGAGCCGATGCGCACCATTGTCGCTCCGTGGGCCGCCGCCAGATCGTAATCTCCGGACATGCCCATCGAGAGTTCGCGCATCTCCACGCCATCTATGCCTTCCGCCTGCGTCCGCTCAAACAGCGTGCGCATGTTGGCAAACAAGCCGGACAGTATCTCGCGGTCTGTCAGGTGCGGCATGACCGCCATCAGGCCCTCCACATGAAGACCCGGCAGCGTGCGCACCTGTCGCAGGAATGGAATGACCTCCTCCGGGGGCATCCCGCCCTTTTGCGGTTCCCCGGCCGGACTCACCTGCACCAGCACGGGCATCACCCGGCCATGCTTCTGCGCCTGACGGTCAATTTCCATGGCTAAAGACAGCCTGTCCAGCGAATGAATCAAGCATACATTCTCTATTATATATTTAACCTTGTTCGATTGCAACTGTCCAATGAGATGAATTTGGAAAAAGTCCTTCAGCACGGGCAGTTTTTCGCGGATCTCCTGCACGCGGTTTTCCCCGATGGCGGTCAGTCCCACGTCCCGAAGGGGAAGAATTTCCTCCGCCGGATGGGTCTTCGTCACCGCCAGCACCTTCGGCAGCGGATAGCGTCCCGCCGAGGCCTGCGCCATGCGGCTGCGAATGGCTTCCAGCCGCGCCCGAAGCTCCGTCTGCTCCATGGGAAAGCCTCCTTCCTGTGCAATCGGTCGATGGAGATTTCGATTTAGAACAGCCGTACCGTCATGCCCTCGAACAGCAGTCCCTGCTGAATCGCTTCGATATAAACATCGTCTCCATCCCGCGTCAGGATATTCACGGGGATAAAGCCCTGGGAGCTGCCGTTGACGATGACCACGCCCGTCATATCCTTGTATTCATGAATAGCTCGGGCGGGCACCTTCAGGCTGGTCACGTAGTCGCCGACCTCCGCCGTGCAGGTACGCATATACAGCACGGGATCCACGTCCGACTGCACCAGGAACCGCACCAGCAGCTCGCCGCCGGAGCGGGTCGAGGAAACGACCTGCGCATTGACGTGGGTGTTTTCAAATTTTTCCAGCATCAGCTCGTAGGTCTGGCCGTCCACGGGCGTCCAGTTGGAATCCTTCACCAGCATCAGCACCGCCCAATGACCGTCCTGCACGGTGCGGTAGATGGTGGTCTTGCCCTTCTGGGCGGTGGTCAGCTCCGGCTTTTGGCCGTTGTACATTTTGCGCACGTCCGAGGGAATGAAGCTCTCGTAGGTGCTCATGTTCAGGCCGTATTCATAGCCGTCGGAGTAAAAGCTGACGATACTCTCCTGCGTTGCGATATAGGACTTCGTCCAGCTGGTAATGCGCTGCACCTGCGCCTGTTCATCGTCGTACAGGCGGGAGAGCCGCTGGTCGGTGTTGTACTTTTCCTTGAGGTATTGCTGGCGGGCGGTGATGGCCGCGTCCAGCAGCTTTTCCTGATTCAGCATGTTGCCCGACGTGCCCGCGATCATCTGCCGAATCTCTTTGGCACGATCCAGCACGTCCGTGGTCAGGCGATCCATTGTCGCGTCGGCGGTGGAATCCTTGGACAGCAGCGTCTGCTGATAGTCCTTGATCTGATCCCGATAGTTTTGCAGGGTGGTGTTTTCCTTGGTGTTGAAGCCGGAGGAATACACCTGACAGATATTCTGGTTGCGGCGGACCACGCTGCCCTCTTCGGCGATATAGTCCACGCTGGTCACGCCGTCCGCATCATAGGGCACCTCGTCCCGCACGATGACCGCGTCGCCCGTATAGCGTGCGCCCAGCGTGCCCGCCTCGATTACCGCCGTGGTGGCTGCTGCGGGGACGAAGGTCGTATAAAGATACCAAGCCAGAAAGCCCAGCGCCGCAGCAATCAGCAGCATTTGGAAAAAGCTCAGCTTTTTGCGGCTCTTTTCCGGCGGCTTGGGGGGCGTCATCTGATACATGGCCCGTCTCCTTTCGTTATCAGGTCGGCGCGTTCGTCTGCGTCTCTTCTGCCTGACGCAGACGCGTCAGCAGCCGCCGCTCCATGCGGCTGACCTGCATTTGGCTCACGCCGAGGGCCTTTGCGGTGTCCCGCTGTCCCAGCCGGTCGTGATAGCGAAGGTCGAGCAGCTGCCTTTCCATGGGCGTGACCTGGCTGTAGACCCAGTTCATCCAGTCACGGTTCTCCACCTGTGTATAGCCCGTTTCGCTTTCGCCGAGGAATTTTTCCAGCGTTGCGCCGTCCTCCTCGTCTGTGACCATGCTGTCTATGGACACAACCTCCGAGGCGCTTCGTGCGTCCAGCAGAGCCAGCAGCTCGTCGTCCGTCAGATCCATGGCGCGTGCCAGCTCCCGAATGGAGGGCTCCCGCTGAAGCTGCTGGGTCAGCTCGTCCCGCACCCGCTGCAAGCGGTAGAGCAGCGACCGGCTGTCCCGGCTCATGCGGAGCATACTGCCCTTATCCCGCAGGTAATTCCGCACCTCGCCCGCGATGGTCGGCATGGCAAAGGTGGAAAACTTCAGCCCGCGATCGGGCTCGAAGCGCTGAATGGCTTTCATCAGAGCCATGGCGGCGACCTGCTCCAGATCGTCCAGCTCCACGCCCCGGCCCGCGAATTTCCGCGCAATAGCGCGGCTCAGGGGAAGGTAGCCTTCCACCAGCCTTTCCAGCGTTTCCGGCGCAGGGGAGGCTGCATAAGCGGTCAGCAGCGTCGTCAGGTTTTCTTCGTTCATGGGCCACCTCAGTGGACGGCTCGGGGCACCGTCAGGTCAATGCGCTCCACCAATCCGTCAGCGCGGGTATAGAAGCGTACCTCAGGCACGAGGGTCTCCAGCACGGCCTGAGACAGCGCCAGCTCGCCGGGGGCGGGGCAGATGCCCGGCACCTCGTCCAGCGAAGCAAAGAGCGTCACCAGCAGGTGCGTACCTGCGGTGCGGGACTCCATCCGCAGGGTATGGGCGGGAGCGCCCTGATGCATCAGGCAGTCGCAGGCCTCGTCGGCGGCCTGCCGCAGATCATCGAGGGTATCCACATCGAGGTCGTTGACCAGCGCAACGCCGCCCAGCGCCGTGCGGATGACCAGCAGATAAGCCCGCTGTGCAGGCACGGTCAGCACCACGTTTTCCTCCATGGATCATCAGCTCCCTTCCATTTCCCTGATTTGTTATGATACCACATCCAGCACCATTTTTGCAAGCAACAGCGCCAGCACGGCCAGCAGCATCCCGCGGATGAAGCCAGCGCCCTTTTTCAGCGTCATGGATGCGCCCAGCAGGTTGCCGAGGATAGCGCACGCCGCCGCAGGAATACCGAGGGCGAACAGCACCTTGCCCGCGAGAATCATTTCGGTGACGGAGGCGACATTGCTGGCGAGGTTGACCAGCTTAGCCGTGCCGCTGGCCAGTACCGCGTCCAGCCCGAGGATCATGGTGAACATCAAAATCAGGAAGGTGCCCGTGCCGGGGCCGACAAGGCCGTCATAGAAGCCTACGACCAGACCGATCAGAAAGGCCGTCGGCAAATACATTTTTTCCGGCACGCGGCAATGGCTTTCGCCGCTTTTTTTGCGCAGCACGACCACCGCGACCACGGGAATAGCGGCGATCATCATAATGCGGATGGTATTCTCCGGAATGGTTTGCAGCACGGCGGTGCCGAGCCAGCTCCCGGGAAACGCGCCCATGGCTGCGAGCAGCGCCACCGGCAGCGCGACCTTTTTGCCCCGCAAAAACCGCCATGAGGCCGCCAGCGTGCCCAGTCCCGCCGAGAGCTTATTCGTGCCCGCTGCCAGCACCGGCGGCAGTCCCGCCAAGTAATACGCCGGCAAGCTGATCAGCCCCCCGCCTCCCGCGACGCTATCCACAAACCCCGCCAAAAAGCAAAGTGGGCAAACAATCGCAAACATCTGCCAAGTAATCGTCATAAAATTCCTTCTTTCATGATTGCGAGGGAGGGGGCTTCTCTGAAGAGAAGCCCCCTCCCTCGCGCTCCCTCCCTAAGAGACGGGGGACGCTGGGGGGAGAGGCCGCTTCTCTGAGAGAAGCG
>USCW01000089.1 GCA_900553315.1 uncultured Eubacteriales bacterium | reverse complement strand
CGGCCACAGGCCGCGCCGATTGAGGTTGCGGAACTTCTCTCAGAGAAGCCGCCTCTCCCCCAGAATCCTCCCCCAAACCGTCTCTTCGAGAGGGGGTGCGGGGGAGAGTGCTTCTCTACAGAGAAGCACTCTCCCCCGCAAACACGCCTCACTCACTTTTTCCCGTTTCTGGCGAGGACCTCGCGGGCTAGGGAACGGTAGGCTTCGGCGCCGGAGGATCGGGGGTCGTAGATGTGAATGGGCTCGCCGTGACTGGGCGCTTCGCCTAAACGCACATTGCGGGGGATCGTCGTGGCAAAGACCTTCTTCTTGAAGTGCTTCTTCACCTCGTCGACCACCTGTAAGCCCAAGTTCGTCCGTCCGTCCAGCATCGTCAGCAGAATGCCCTCCAAGTCAAGCGATGGATTCAGGGTCTTCTTCACACGGTTCACCGTGTTCATCAAGCTCGTTACACCCTCCAAGGCGTAATACTCGCATTGGATCGGGATCAGCACCCGCTCCGCTGCCGTCAGCGCGTTCAGCGTCAGCAGACTCAGCGACGGCGGACAGTCAATAAAGATGAAGTCATACCCCGTCGCTACCTGCGCTAAGGCCTCCTTCAGCCGGAACTCCCGCCGGTCTACCTCCACCAGCTCCAGCTCCGCGCCCGCTAAGCGAATGTCCGCACCCGCCAGCGTCAGCCCCTTCACCATTGTCTGCTGCAAGCACTCCCGGAAGGGGATACGCCCCATCAGCGCCTCATATACGCTCTTCTCCCCCGCCTCGCAGCCGAGGCCGCTGGTCGTGTTGCCCTGCGGGTCAAGGTCTACCACCAGCACCCGCTGACCCATGTCCGCCAGAATCGCCGTCAGATTCACGGCTGTCGTGGTCTTGCCCACGCCGCCCTTCTGGTTGGTGATCGCAATCGTCTTTACCATGCTCTGCCGCCTTTCGCGCTTTCCGGCGTCCTCTGTTTTTCGATAAGCTATCTTATTTTACCAGCTTTTGCAAGCATTGTAAAGGCGGCGCAATCGAGAAAGTGCAGAATGGCAGAACGCAAAAGCTCCCGAAGAATACCAGCATTCTTCGGGAGCTCGTTGACAGCCTATTCTTACTTCGCGGTAGCCATGGTGTAGGCCTTTTCCAGCGCCTTCAGGAAAGCGTTGATTTTCATGGTGCAGCCGCTCACCACATCAGCACCGGTGGGATAGCCCTTCTCATCCGCAGCCACGCCCGCCACGACTTCTTCGTAGGTCTTGCCTACGCAATAAGCCGCCAGCGCATCCGCCTGCTCATTCCATTCCTTGCCAATGCCAGAGGCGCCCCGCATGCCATAGTCGTCGCCCAGCTCCTGCTTGGACTTCACTTCAGCCGTTTTGTCAGCGGTGATCGCGCCAGCAGCAGAGAAACCGATCTTGGTCTGCGCTACATCAAACAGGCAGGAAACAATCTTGCCGTCCGCATCCACAGCCAAGGCACATACTGTAGAATCTACCTGAGCATTGCCATCCTTGCCGTCGGCAGCATCCTTCGAGGAACCAATGCTGGAAGAAATACCCAGACCATAGGTATCCGCCAGCGCAGCGGTGCAGCCCAGCACCATAACCAGAGCCAGAACCAGAGCAACGATCTTCTTCATGGGAAAGCCTCCAGAAAAATTATCATTTGTAACGACCCCGTTACATTATTTGGAATAATAATCCATTTATTGACAATTTTCAAGCATCTTACTGAAATCGACATATTTTTACTGTTTGCGTATGCTAACAGTTCATTTTATCCGGGAATGCTGCATATTAACAGTCGAACCGTACCAATTCTTGACCGTTTTCATTCTTTTCCATGATACGATCCTTCCGGAAAAAGTTCACAGTATTCTCATTTTTCCACCCCGCGCAAGCCTTGACATATCTTTCCCCGAAACCTATCATGAAAAAAGGAACTATTTCCCGGGCTTTCCGCCCCATGGAAGGATGAATAAGATGCTCAAAACCGTATTCTGGGACTGGAACGGCACCACCGTCGCCGATGTGCCGCTGGTCGTCCGTATCAATAATGAAGTTTTCGCCCGCCACGGTATTCGGCAGACCAACGCGGAGGAATACCGCCGCCTGTTCCGCTTCCCCGTGCAGGATTATTATCGGGATATGGGCGTTTCCGACGAGATGTTTTATGCCATCGCGGACGAATGGTCCCGCGGCTATCATGAGAATTTCCCCGGTACGCCCCTCACCCCCCACGCCGCCGAAACCGCCCGCCGCCTTCATGACGCGGGTCTGCGGCAGGTGATCCTCTCCGCTTCGCAGGAACGTCTGCTGAAGGAGCAGCTGGCCCAGTATCCCGAACTGACCGGGTGCTTCGATGAGGTCATGGGTCTGAGCGATATTTATGCCATCAGCAAGGTACAGATGGGCGTAGATTATATGAAGCGCTCCGGCTTATCCCCGGAGGAAGCGGTGTTCCTCGGCGATACCCTCCACGACGCGGAGACCGCCCACGCCATGGGCTGTGCCTGTCTGCTGATCTCCGGCGGCCACCAGCCGGACGCAACCCTGCGCACCGCCGGCGTGCCCGTACTGCCCTCCCTGCGCGAAGCAGGCGACTGGATTCTGGAAAGGCATACGCTATGAAAAACATCCTGCGTCGGCAGTCCGTCCCCCTCGACCTGCCGCCCACCCCGGACACAGGTCTGACGGAGACCGAAGCCAAGCGCCGTGCGGAATTCGGCTATGACAACCGCTGTGAGGAGGACCCCGGCAAGTCCGTTTGGCAAATTCTGGCGGAGAACTTCTTCTCCCTGTTCAATCTGCTGAACTTCGCGCTGGCCTTCTGTCTGCTGCTGGTGGGCTCCTATCGCAACATGATGTTTCTGGGCGTGGTGTTCTCCAACACCTTTATCGGCACCTTTCAGGAGCTTCGCGCCCGCAAGACCCTTCGCCGCCTGAAGCTGCTGAACGCCCCCACCGCCTGTGTGCTCCGCGATGGCAAAGAGCGCTCCTGCCGCAGCGAAGAGCTGGTGCAGGGCGATCTGGTCATCGCCCGGGCGGGGGATCAGGTGCTGGCCGATGGTGAAATGATCTCCGGCGGCGGCACGGTGAACGAATCCCTGCTTACCGGCGAAAGCGACCCCATCAGCAAAAAGCCGGGAGACGAGCTCTTTTCCGGCAGCTATTTGATGGAGGGGCGCATCGTCTACCATCTGACGCGTGTAGGCGAGGCCAGCTATGCCAGCCGTCTGGTGAAGGAGGCCAAGGCCATCAAGCCGCCCAAGTCGGTGCTGATGACCGACCTGAACAAGCTGGTGCGGCTGGTCAGCATCCTCCTATGCCCGCTGGGTCTCCTGCTTTTCCTCAAGCAGTATTTCCTGACCCACGCGCCGCTGGAGACGGCGATCCCCACCACCGTTGCCGCCATGATCGGTATGATCCCCGAAGGGTTGATCCTGCTGACCAGCGTCGCGCTGGCGGTGGGCGTGGTGCGCTTAGGCCAAAAGGGGACGCTGGTACAGGAGCTCTACGGCATTGAGACGCTGGCGCGTGTGGATACCCTCTGTCTGGACAAAACGGGCACCTTGACCAAGGGCGAGATGGAGGTGCAGGAGCTGATTCCCCTGACAGGGGACGCAGAAAGCCTCCGCTCCGATCTAGGCCGCTTTCTCAGCGCCTTTGACGATCCCACGCCCACCATGCGGGCGCTTCGCGCCTTCGTCCCCGCCGTTTCCGCCGAGGTCACGGCGACCCTGCCCTTTTCCTCCGCACGCAAAAAATCCGCCGTGTCCTTTGCGGACGGGCGGACGCTGGTCATGGGCGCACCCTCCTTTGTGCTGGATGCACCGGCGCTGGCGCGGATTCAGCCGCAGATCGAAGCGGCGGCCCGGCAGGGACTGCGCGTTATGGTGCTTGCGGCAGGCAAGGGCATAATCGACGGCGAAAAGCTGCCAGAGCCCTTGGAGCCGCTGGGGCTGTGCTGTCTTTCCGACGTGCTGCGGGACAACGTGACCGAAACGCTGAACTATTTCCGCCGTCAGGGCGTGACGCTGAAGGTCATCAGCGGCGACGATCCCCGCACGGTGGCGAACATTGCCCGCCGGGTAGGCATGCCCGGCTGGGAAAATTTTGTAGATGCAACAACGCTGACGGACGATGCGGCCTTGGCCGAGGCGGCGGAGCGCTGCACGATCTTCGGCCGCGTGACCCCCGAGCAGAAGCGCAAGCTGGTCGAGGCTCTGAAGGCCGCCGGTCACAGCGTCGCCATGACAGGCGACGGCGTGAACGACATTCCTGCCCTGAAGGCGGCAGACTGCTCCATTGCCATGGCGGGCGGTGCGGACGCGGCCAAGCACGCGGCGCAGTTGACGCTGATGAACGCTGATTTTGCCGCAATGCCCGAGATCGTGGGCGAGGGTCGCCGGGTCATCAACAACATTACCCGTGCCTCGTCGCTGTTTCTGGTCAAGACGCTGTACTCCTTCATGCTGTCGGTTTTGATGCTTGTGCTGCCGCTGACCTATCCCTTCCAGCCCATTCAGCTGACGCTGGTAAGCAGTCTGACGGTAGGCATTCCGTCCTTTTTCCTCGCCCTGGAGCCGAATCAGGAGCGGGTACGCGGGAACTTCCTGCAGACGGTTTTGAGCCGGGCGCTTCCGGGCGCGATCGCCGTAACGGTCTGCTCCTCGCTGGCGATGGTCTGCGGCGAGGCCTTCGGTCTGCCCACGGACATGGACAGCACGCTGGCGACGCTGGTCACGGCTATGGTGGGGTTGATGGTGCTTTTCCGCGTGTGTTTGCCCCTAAACCGCAACCGCATCGTGCTCTTTTCCGCGATGCTCCTCGGCATGGCAGGTGCTGTGCTTTTCGCCAACAAGGTTTTCTACCTTGCGCATCTTCAAGGGCAGCCCATCGCCATTCTCCTTTTCCTCGTGCTTTCCATCCTAGCCTTTTTCCTCATGTTCCTCATCACCCGCACCGAAAAGCGCCTCGAAAAACGCAGAGCGGAACGGGCAACGCTGGGGGAGAGACCGCTTCTCTAAAGAGAAGTTCCGCAGCCTCCCCAGAATCTCCCGTCTGCTCCCGTCTTCTCTCCTCTGGTCACAAATCCCCCGGATACGGCATTGACTTTCGGGGAGGGTTTTGATAAAATGACGGACAACCCATAGATATATATACGCTGTAGGAAAGAGGAGGAGGTCGTCTCATGCTTCAGAAGGTTGTTCGGGAAGGCTTGACCTTTGATGACGTATTGCTGGTGCCGCACCGCAGCGAGGTGCTGCCCAAGGATGTGGATCTGTCCACGCAGCTGACCCCTGTGATCCGGCTGAATATCCCGCTGATGTCTGCGGCCATGGATACGGTGACGGACGCTCGGATGGCGATTGCGATGGCACGCGAGGGCGGTCTGGGCATCATTCACAAGAATATGACCATTGCCGAACAGGCGGCACAGGTGGACAAGGTCAAGCGCTCCGAGCACGGCGTCATCACCGACCCCTTCTTCCTCTCACCCGAGCATTTGATTCAGGACGCGGAAAACCTGATGGCGCGTTATCGCATCAGCGGCGTGCCGATCACCCGCGACGGCAAGCTGGTGGGCATTCTGACCAACCGCGATCTGCGGTTTGAGCAGGATTATTCCCGCCCCATCGGCGAAGTGATGACCAGCAAGAATCTGGTGACTGCTCCCGTGGGCACCACGCTGGAGGAGGCTCAGAAGATTCTGGCTGCTCACCGTATTGAGAAGCTGCCTATTGTGGATGAAAACTATAATCTGCGCGGCCTGATTACCATTAAGGATATTGAAAAGAACACCAAGTATCCCAACAGCGCGAAGGACGCCAACGGCCGACTGCTGTGCGGTGCGGCGGTGGGCGTAACGCACGATGTGTTTGATCGCATTGACGCGCTGCTGGCGTCCAAGGTGGACGTGATCTCCATCGACACGGCGCACGGTCATTCCGTGGGCGTGCTGCATCAGGTGGAGGCCATTCGCAAGCGTTATCCGAACATTCAGCTGTTTGCGGGCAATGTGGCGACGGCGGCGGCGACGCATGATCTGATCAGCGCGGGCGTTGACTGTGTGAAGGTCGGTATTGGCCCGGGCTCCATCTGCACCACGCGTGTGGTGGCGGGCATTGGCGTACCGCAGATTACTGCCATTGCGGACTGCGCGGAGGAGGCCGACAAGCACGGCATCAAGGTGATCGGCGACGGCGGCATCAAGTATTCCGGCGACATTACCAAGGCGCTGGCGGCGGGCGCGTCCTGCGTGATGCTGGGCAGTCTGCTGGCGGGCACGGAAGAGGCTCCCGGCGATGTGGAGCTGTATCAGGGTCGTTCCTTCAAGGTATATCGCGGCATGGGTTCGCTGGCGGCCATGGCGGACGGCAGCAAGGATCGTTACTTCCAGGAAGATGCGAAGAAGCTGGTGCCCGAAGGTGTGGAAGGCCGCGTGCCTTACAAGGGACCGGTGGCGGACACCGTATTCCAGATGATGGGCGGTCTGCGCTCCGGCATGGGCTACTGCGGTGCGCCCAACGTTGACGATCTGCGCAAGAACGGCGAGTTCATCCGCATTACCGGCGCGGGTCTAGTCGAGAGCCACCCCCACGACATCACCATCACCAAGGAAGCTCCCAACTATTCTAGCAACAAGTAAGGATATAGATATTGCGAGGGAGGGGGCCTTTCTGAAGAAAGGCCCCCTCCCTCGCGCTCCCTCCCGGAAAGACTGTGCAGGGGGAATTCTGGGGAGGAGGCGGCTTCTCTGAGAGAAGCCCCTCCTCCCCAGACCCCTTC
>USCW01000088.1 GCA_900553315.1 uncultured Eubacteriales bacterium | reverse complement strand
GCATCCACGGCGGCTGACAGAGCCACCGCGGACGATACGGCGTTTGGGAAAACTGGACACAGAGAAAGCCGATGGCGCGAGGCCATCGGCTTTCTCTGTGTCGGCGTATGGGGGCAATGCTGGTTTAGTTCGGACGGGGTGAGGTTTCAATTTAGATTATAATAAGCCCTTTGAAAAATCGCAGGATTTCAAAAGTACCTCGCAAAGCGCAGACAGGCCTTCCGCGTCTGTTTCATCGAAGCGCTCCTTGACGGGGCTGTCGATGTCCAGCACACCGATCAGCACGTCGTTTTGCACCAACGGGATAACGATCTCGGAGGCGGAGACACTGTCACAAGCAATGTGTCCGGGGAAGTCGTGAACATCCGGGACAAGCTGAAGCTGACGTGTCTGCGCGGCTGTGCCGCACACGCCCCGCCCAAGGGGGATCATCACACAGGCAGTTTTTCCTTGGAAGGGGCCCAGCAGCAGGGTGTCGCCCTTGCGCAGATAGAAGCCTGCCCAGTTCAAATCGGACAGGGCGTGGTAAATCAAAGCGGCCGTATTTGCCAGCTTAGAGATAATAGCAGGAACATCCTGACACAGCGTGTCCAGCTGCTGCACCATCAGCGCATAGCACGCGCTTTTTTCCGTAGGGTAAATTGTGGGGGCAATATCAGCCATGGGGAACGCCTCCTTGGAAATTATTTATCTACGCGGACATAGCGAACATCGGTAATAGCCTGCCCGCCTATATGGTATTCAACGGTATCGCCGGTCACCTTGAAGCCGTGGCGGGTATAGAAGCCTGCGGCACGGTCGTTGCCGCGGATCATCCATAAATAGAAGCGGGTGAAGCCCTGCGTCTGCAATCGGCGCATGGTTTCCTCGAAAAGCTGCTTGCCGTAACCCTTGCCCATCCATTCAGGCAGCAGATAAATGGAAACGATCTCGCCCCAATCGCCATGATCCTCATCCCGACCACGGCCATAGCACGCACATCCGATGGGTTGCTTATCCTCATAAATCATCAGCGCTTCCAGCCGTCCGCTGTCTAGCCATGAGCGCATGGAGGGCACCCAGTATTCATCCGGCAGACGCTCCAAATAGTCCGCACTGATCAGGTCGCGATAGCTTTTGCGCCAGCTGGAGGCGTAAATATGGCTGATAAGCCCTGCGTCCTCCGCCGTTGCTTCTCGAAAGTGTACCATGGGAGTGCACGCTCCTTTCCGGGCTATTATGCGCCCTTCCTATGGATACTGTCAAGGGGCGAATCGCTGCATAGGTTCGCCGAAAAACCAGAAAAAGCACGAAATACCAACAACTGTGCCGGGTTAGGACACTTGACAGCGAAAAGATGCACGTTATAATAGAAGCTGTCACAAAGGAAGGAATGTCCCTTGTAGGATGGAAGTATTGGAGGCATGTATGATGCAGGAAATTCAGGTGTCATTGGCCAAGACCCGCAAGGAGAAGCCGCAGGACGAGAGCAAGCTAGGCTTTGGCCGAATTTTTACGGATCATATGTTCCTGATGAATTATGAGACCGGTAAGGGCTGGATCAATCCCCGCGTGGTGCCTTACGGCGACTTTGCGCTGGATCCTGCGGCCATGGTGCTGCATTATGGACAGGCCATTTTTGAAGGCACGAAGTGCTATCGCCGTGCGGATGGCGGCTTGCAGCTGTTCCGCCCCACGGAGAATTTCGCTCGTATGTCCCGCAGCGCGGAGCGTCTGTGTATGCCTAAGCTGGACGAGGAGCTGGCACTGGCTGGTTTGAAGAAGCTGCTGGAGATCGATGGTGATTGGACGCCTCATCAGGATGGCACCAGCTTGTATATCCGCCCGACCATGATTGCAACGGATGCGCATCTGGGCGTTCATGCTTCGCACAGCTATCTGTTCTATATTATTTTGTCGCCCGTTGGCGCGTACTATGCCGAGGGCCTGAAGCCCGTAGGCATCTATGTAGAGGACGAATACGTTCGTGCGGTGCGCGGCGGCGTGGGCTTTACTAAGTGTGCGGGAAACTACGCAGCCAGCATTCTGGCGGGCGAGATCGCCGAGAAGAAGGGTTACGCGCAGGTGCTGTGGCTGGATGGCGTGGAGCAGAAGTATGTGGAAGAAGTCGGCTCCATGAACATGATGTTCGCCTACGGCAACAAGATCATGACGCCGGCGCTGAACGGAAGCATCCTGCCGGGTATCACACGCAACAGCATTATCACCCTGGCGCGTCAACTGGGCTACGAGGTGGAGGAAAAACGGCTGGCTATTGCGGACATCTTTGCGGATGCGAAGAGCGGCAAGCTGACCGAGGCCTTCGGCACGGGTACTGCGGCGGTAATTTCGCCGGTGGGTGAGCTGTGCTTGGATGGCGAGAGGCTGACCATCGGCGGCGGAAAAATCGGCCCGGTGGCGCAGAAGCTGTATGATACGCTGACGGGCATTCAGTATGGTCGTCTGCCGGATGAAAATCATTGGGTGATGAAAATCTAAAAGGTTTGCCGCCGTGCTTGCGGGGGCGGACGGGAGGCTACATGCAACGGGAAAGCAATGTACAAACGCTGAATTGGGCGGATAAGACGATGAGCGTCCTCCGGCTGCAACAGTTGGAGGCTTGCGAAAAGCGATTGTCCGCCTGCCTGAGCTTCGGCTTGTTTTCCGACTGTGACGATGTGCGCGTGGAGGAGCTCTGGGAAACGTCTTACGAGGCGGGCGAGCAGGGCGTCCTGACGGAGCTGCACACCACGGAGGGCTTGCAGCAGCGCGTCCTTGCCCAGCTCCCGCAGGAGGCGGCGCTTTTATCGGTCGAGGAGCATCTGCTGGTGGAGCGGATGCTCCTGTTTGACGGCGAGGCTGAGCTGCTGGATGTAGAGGAGGCTGCGGCGGCGGAATCGCTGCTGGCGCGGATGTGGTGCTATCTGCGCAAGGAGGATGATCGCTTCATTCTCTGCTTGCCGGAAGCGTTAAGGGAGCCACTGCTGACGGCGATGGAAAGCCCTGCACATGAAAAAACGAGAGAGAGGCTCTTCCGCTATGACGCGACCATTCGGGGACTGCTCTATATCAGCGGGTTCCTGCACTTTGAGCAACCACTGCATCACTTGATCTGTGATGTGCTGGACGGCGACACGCGTCAAACCACGCTGGCCATGCGTTTCCTGCGTGCGTCCTATGACTATTTTTATGATGAACAGGGTGCCATGGTGCTGTTGCATCCGGGTCTGGCGGAGCCGGAGCGTGTCATCGGTGCGGTACGGTGCAAGGATCTATCCTTTGAAATGAACGAAACCGTATTGGCAGGTGCTATCAGCGGCGCTTTCCCGGAGGAAATTCCTTTGTGTGAAATGATGCTGGGGCTTCTGCGGGGAGCGGTTCGCCCGGAGATCAGCGAGGAGGAGGCCGTGGAGGATCTACGGATGCTTGCCAAACAGGGGGTCTCGCTGGCGGAAATGAATGAAGTGCTGTCTTCTCTGTTGGCGGTGCTGCCCACGCCCGACATGTTGGAAGGTGTAAGGCTGATTTATCAGCAAACTCCCCGTTGGGCGTTGATGAAATCGGCGGTGATGCACTAATGGCGTGCTATCAGGCAACGATTGATACTGCGCTGGCGGGGATGCGGTTGGACGCTGCTCTGCGGCGCACTTTCCCGGAGCTTCCGTCATGGTCGCTTCGGGATGCTTTTGTCCATCGGGATGTGAAGCTGAACGGCAAGCGTGCGAAGCCGGAGGTGCGTGTGGCGGGCGGCGAGCTTGCGCAGGTTTATATGATGGAAAAAACACCTGTGTTGGATGTGGTATATGAGGACGCGGACGTACTGCTGGTCAACAAGCGTCCGGGTATTTCTGTGACCGAGGATGCGGGCGGCGGTGCGACGCTGACAGAGTTAGCGGCCCGGTATATGCGTGAAAAGGATGCGGATGCGTTTCTGCCGCAGCCTGTGCATCGGCTGGACAACCAGACCAGCGGACTGCTGCTGTTCGCCAAGAATGCGGCGGCGCAGGAAATCCTGGAAGAGGCTTTCCGCCTCCGTTTGCCGGAGAAGGAATATACCTGTTTGGTACGCGGCATTTTGAAGCCACCGATGGCTCTTTGCCGTGCGTGGCTGGTAAAGGATGCGGCGGCGGCCCGGGTCACGATTTTTGACCATGAGGTGCCGGGAAGCAAGCCCATTGCGACCGCTTATGAAACGCTAGAAAGCGGCCCGGTCAGCCGGGTGAGGGTGGAGCTGATTACGGGGCGCACACATCAAATTCGTGCGCATATGGCTTCGCTGGGGCATCCGCTGCTGGGCGACGATGTGTACGGTGACCGTGCCTTCAACCGCGTACAAAAGGCACGGCGGCTGATGCTCTGCGCAACGCGGCTGACGCTGCATACGGACGGAAGGCTCCCGGCGTTGGAGGGAAAGACATTCACGATACCCTGCCCATTTTGAACGAAGTGAGGATGCTGGCATGATACGCTTGATTGCGATGGATATGGATGGCACGCTGCTGATTCACCCCTCGGAGGGAATTGCAGCGCGGAATGCGGAGGCCTTGCGTCAGGCGGCGGCACGCGGTGTAAAGCTGGCGATTTGCAGCGGGCGCACCACGGAGGATGCCAGCTACTTTGCATTGGACGCAGGTTTGGATATGGCGATCATGGGGCTGAACGGCGCGTACTGTCTGGATCGTCCCCTTGGACAATGTGTGGCGAACCACACCATGCCGGAGCAAACGGCGTGGGAACTGGTGGCGGTGCTCGATCAGTATCCGCAGATGATTTATGGCGTTTTCAGCGGCGAGGATATTGTGCTGAACTACCAGCGCCCGGACAATGAGCATTTGGGCATTGACTGGGGCACGCATCTGGGCCGCAGCGGCCGCACATTTATACGCCAGCGGAAAGAGGGACTTGACCAGCTGATTAAGCGCGGCGTGAATAAAATCGTGGCGGTAGATCAGGCGATGACGGGCATTCGGGAGACGGTGCGCGAGAAGCTGAATACGTCTGTGTCCGGCATGGCTATTTCCAGCAGCTGGATCAATAATCTTGAAATTATGCCTACGGGCGTTGACAAAGGGACGGCTGTTGCGGAGCTGGCGCAGCGCTTGGGGATTCCCATGGGCGAGGTCATGACACTGGGGGATAACGATAATGATATTCCCATGCTGGCCTGTGCGGGCTATGGAGTGGCCATGGCGAACGCTACGCCCGGGGCGCTGGCGGCGGCAAAATACCGCACGACGCGTTTTGATGAGTACGGGGTAGCGGCGGCCGTTGAAAAATATGTATTGAAGGCGTGAAAATGCTGCAAAAAGTAGGAAACGGACTGAAACGGTGCGTTGACTGCCTGATCCGCTGGATCTTAATGGGACTGATCCGTATTGCGTTCCGTCCGAAAATCTATTATGCAACGCCGAAGGCCAAGGAAGAGGCGCTGAAGGTGCCAATGCTCATTATCAGCAATCATGTGCGGGGAATGGACGGTGCGGTGATTGCTACACTGTTTCCCGGACAGATGATTCACGGCATGAGCGCCAAGGATTTTATGGATAAAAAGCTGCTGGGCTGGTTTCTGCGGCAGTTGGGATGCTTCCCGGTGGATCGGCAGCATGTGTCGTTGGACTGGCTGCGCACAGGGCGTAAAATTTTGACGAAGGATAAGCAGCATGTGTACATGTGCCCTGAGGGGAAGTGCAACTTTGAAAAGAAAATGCAGCCCTTTAAGCCGGGCGCAGTAACGCTGGCCTCCATGGCGAAGGTGCCGATTCTCCCGATTTACCACAACGGCGAGTACAATTACGTCTTTGGCAAGCGCTTCCGCTGCATGGTAGGGGAGCCGATTTACTTGCTGCAAACGGAAGGCGGCTTGGATGCGGAAGAGCTGACGCGGGAGACGCATCGCTTGGAGCAGGAAATGTTCACGCTGCGTGATCTGTTGGCGGAAAAATGCTGAGCTTTCGCTGTACAAACGGTATTTTTTCGTGTACAATATATCCAAGGAACAAGCATTTATAACGAAGGGAGCGGTTTTCATGGCGAATATTCCTACGCCTCATATCAGCGCAAAGGCGGGCGACTTTGCCCGGACGGTTCTGATGCCCGGCGATCCGCTGCGGGCGAAGTTCATTGCGGAGCATTATTTGGAGAATCCTGTGCTGGTGAACAATGTGCGCGGTGTGCAGGGCTACACAGGCACGTATCACGGCAAGCGGGTGTCTGTCATGGCCTCCGGTATGGGTATGCCGTCCATTGGCATTTACTCCTATGAGCTGTTCAATTTCTACGGCGTGGAGAACATCATCCGCATTGGTTCTGCGGGAATGCTTTCGCAGAGCCTGAAGCTGCGGGATATTGTGGCGGGCGTAAGCTGCTACACGAATTCGAATTTTGGTGCGCAGTATGGTTTTCAGGGGAATGTTGCGCCCTGCTGTTCTTGGACGCTGCTGAAGGCGGCCATGGAGGCTGGTGAGCGTGTGGGACAGATACCGGTGCCGGGCCCCATTTATTCCTCCGACATTTTCTACGACCAGTCCGGCAACGGTGCGGCGCTGGAGCAACTGGGTGTGCTGGCGGTTGAGATGGAGGCTGCGGCGCTCTATCTGAACGCGGCGAAGGCTGGCAAGAACGCGCTCTGTCTCTGCACCATTTCCGACAACCCCAAGACCGGTGAAGAACTGACCGCCGAAGAGCGTCAAAACACCTTCACTAAAATGATGGAGATTGCGCTGGAAATCGCGTAAAAATGTATGGATGATTGCGAGGGAGGGGACTTCTCTGAAGAGAAGCCCCCTCCCTCGCGCTCCCTCCCCGAGAGACGATGTTGGGGAGACGCTGGGGGAGAGGCCGCTTCTCTGAGAGAAGCGCCTCTCCCCCAGACC
>USCW01000087.1 GCA_900553315.1 uncultured Eubacteriales bacterium | reverse complement strand
GAGCCGCGGAAATCGCGTCGGCCGCCTGAATGAGCACGGCCTCGACGGTCTGCGGCTCGATATCGTTGTGGTGCGCCGCGATGCAGTGGATGACCTCGGGGGACTCGTGGTAGCGCTTGGCCATTTCAACGCCCAGCTCGACGTGCGTGCCCTCCATCTCGTGATCGACGGCCTTGCCGATATCGTGGAGCAGACCCGCGCGCTTGGCGAGCTGCACATCCGCGCCCAGCTCCGCCGCCATCAGACCGGCTCGATGCTGTGCTGAAGCACATTCTGACCGTAGCTCGTGCGATAGCGCATGCGGCCGAGCAGCTTGACCAGCTCGTGGTGGATGCCGTGCATGTTCGTTTCAAAGATGGCCTGCTCACCGGCCTCGCGAATCTGGTTGTCAACCTCGCGCTTAGCCTTTTCAACCATTTCCTCGATGCGCGCCGGATGGATGCGCCCGTCGGCGATCAGCTTTTCCAGCGCGATTCGCGCAACCTCGCGGCGAATCGGGTCAAACGCGGAGACGATCACGGCCTCCGGCGTATCGTCGATAATCAGATCCACGCCCGTCGCGGTTTCCAGCGTGCGGATGTTGCGGCCCTCGCGGCCGATGATGCGGCCCTTCATGTCCTCGTTCGGCAGCGACACGACGGAAACCGTGGTCTCCGCCACGTGGTCGCTGGCGCAGCGCTGAATCGCCATCGCGACGATGTTGCGCGCCTTCTTTTCGGCCTCGTCCTTCGCGGTCTGCTCGATTTCGCGCACCATCACGCCCGCGTCGTGGTAGGCTTCCTTCTGGATGCGCTGCACGATCATGTCGCGCGCCTCGTCCTGCGTCATCTTCGCGACGCGCTCCAGCTCGGCGCGGCTCTTTTCTTCCATGTCCTTGGCGGTCTTCTCGGCCTCCTCGGCGGCGGTCTTCTGGCGGACGCTGTACTCCTGCGCCTCGGCGGTCAGGCGATCCAGCTCGTTCTGCTTGCGCTCCAAGCCGGTCTCGCGCGCGTCGAGGTTATCCGCTTTTTTGTCAAGGGTTTCCTCGCGCTGGGTCACGCGGCGCTCGCTGCGCTGCACCTCGGCGCGGCGGTCGCGAATCTCGCGATCCAGCTCGTTCTTGAGGCGGATGACCTCTTCCTTCGCTTCGAGGATGCTTTCCTTCTTCTTCTCCTCCGCACGGCGCTGCGCGTCGTCCAGCAGATTACGGGCATATTCCTCGGTGCGCCCGATTTTCTTTTCCTGCACGTTCTTGCGATACATGTAGCCTGCCGCAACGCCCGCAGCCAACGCGGCTGCAATCGCCAAAAGGGTAAAAATAAACGACGCCAATCTGCTTCACTCTCCTTCTGTTTGGATTCTTAATTTCTTTCAATCAATCGTCCAAGAAAAAAGTGTACAGATTGGCGCCCGCCTTTGGCGATCCACAACCCATTTAGGCACAAAGAACCATGCCGACGCAGGGACGCTTTCTTCCCTCCGCGGCTTTGCCGCCTATCCAGTTTTGATGTATCAAACGCCCGGAAAAGTCGGCCTAAACGCACCCCGCTTTTCCCCGGCGCAATGTCCAGCACAGCATAAATCTGCACACGCTTTCACTCTGACTATCTCTATTTTACATTTGATTGAACCGCATGTCAAGAGAATTTGTCAATCCGGTGAAATTTGCGTTGCGTTTTTGAGCAAAACATATAGAAACGGACGGGCATTTCTGCCCGTCCGCTGTGAATATAAATCCGTTTATTCCTCGTCGTCCGCGAGATCGGCCTTATGCGCCTCGATGATCTTGCTGGAGATGGCCTGCGGCACTTCTTCGTAGCGCTCGAAGTTCATCTTGAACGCGCCCTTCGCCTGCGTCATGGAGCGCAGATCGGTTGCGTATTTGAACATCTCCGCCAGAGGCGCTTCCGCCTCAACCTGCTGCATACCATCGGTCTGATTCATGCCGATGATGCGGCCGCGACGCTTGTTCATGTCGCCCATGATATCGCCCATGTACTCGTCCGGCACCGTCACCGTTACGTGCATGATGGGCTCCATCAAGACGGGATTCGCTTCCATGCAGCCCTTCTTGTAGGCAATGCGGGCAGCCGTCTTGAACGCCATTTCGGAGGAGTCAACCGGGTGATAGGAACCATCGTACAGCTTCGCGTGTACGCCGACCATCGGATAACCGGCCAACACACCGTGTACCATGTTCTCACGCAAACCCTTCTCAACGGAGGGAATGAAGTTCCGCGGTACCACGCCGCCAACCACGGCATCCTCAAACTCGAAATCCTGTCCGCCGTCCCGGCAGGGCGAGAACTCGATCCATACATCGCCGAACTGACCGTGTCCGCCAGACTGCTTCTTGTGGCGGCCCTGCACCTTCACAACCTTGCGGATCGTCTCACGATAGGGGATCTTCGGGTCTTGCAGAACCGCATTCGCGCCGAACTTCGCCGCCAGCTTGTTGCGGATCACGTCCAAGTGCATTTCGCCTTGACCGGACAAGAGCGTCTCCGTGGTCTCTACATTCTTTTCCAGCTTGATGGAGGGATCCTCTTCCATCAAACGTGCCAAGCCGGAGAAGACCTTGTCTTCCTCACCCTGCTTCGCCGCATAAACCGCCTTGCTCATGCAGGGCGCGGGATAGGCCAGCGTCGGGTACTGAATAGGCTCGTTGTAATCCGCCAGCGTGTCGCCGGTGGAGGTGTATTGCAGCTTTGCCAGCGCACCCAAGTCGCCCGCGTGCAGAATCTGCTTCGCAATCTGCTTCTTGCCGCGCAGGATATAAATGCCCGCGCTCTTTTCCGTCTTGTCCTTGTTCACGTTGTACAGCGTGGTGGAGCTGGTCAGCGTGCCGGAGAAAATACGGAACAGACTCAGCTTGCCCACAAAGGGGTCGGCGATCGTCTTGTAAATGAAGGCGGAGAAGGGCTGATCGTCCGTGCAGACACGCACCTGCGCCTCGCCCGTGCGGGGATTGAAGCCGTCGTGGGTGATGCCGTCGTGCGCCGGGGAGGGGAGATACTTCGCCATCAGATCCATCATGCGGGCAATGCCCACGCCCGTCAGCGCGGAAACCGCACATACAGGCACAATGTCGCCGTCCTTCATGCCCTTGCGGAAGCCTTGCAGAATCTCGTCGTAGTTCAGCTCACCCTCGTCGAGATACTTCATCATCAGATCGTCGTCCGCTGCGGCGGCCTGCTCGGTCAGATACTCAAAGGCCTTGTCCACCTTGTCCTTCATGTTGTCGGGCATGGGGATCTCAACGCTGTTCTTGTACGCGCCCTCGTAGGCCTTCTTTTCCAAGACGTTGACTACGCCGCGGAAATCCGCGCCCTCGCCGATGGGCATCAATACGGGCACCACGCAGGAGCCGTGACGGTCGCGAAGCTGCTGCGTCACCTTGTCAAAGCTCGCGTGCTCACGATCCATCTGATTGATAACAAACATACGGCCTACGCCACTCTTCACGGCGTGCTTGAACGCCTTTTCCGCGCCTACGTTGAAGCCGGTGACGCCACTGACCACGATGCACGCAGTCTCCACCACGCGCAGGGGGCCGACCATCTCGCCGATAAAATCAAAGTAGCCGGGAACGTCGATGACGTTCAGCATCTTGCCGTTCCAGTCGATGGGAGCGCAGGCGGCGCTGATGGAACACTTGCGCTTGTTCTCTTCGGGCTCAAAGTCGGTCACGGTCGTGCCGTCCTCAACCTTGCCCTGACGGTCGATAATGCCGGCAGCGAAGAGCATCGCCTCCGTTAAGGTGGTCTTGCCCTCGCCGCCATGTCCCATGAGGGCGATGTTCCTGATGTTCGTGGTCAAATAATCCGCCATGTTCGTGTTCCTCCCCGTATAGATTTGTGATTACCGGGGCCGCGGGTCGTTCGACTGCTATATAGGACTCCACGGCCTCGTTCCATGTTCTGGAAACAGTATAGCAGAAAAAACGCCAAAAGAAAAGCCTTGTATTTATACAAAGCTATTCTTTGTCAAAGTTTTATGAAACATGGCTGGGATATTTGGAAATGACAAAACCGTTTTGTACATCATTGAGGCAGCTGCAGCAGCTGCTTCATGCGGGGCAGGACAAGGGCTTCATCGCCGCTGGTGTGCAGCTCTACGCAGCCTGACGCGCCTTCGGGGCGCAGGGCATTCCGCTCCTCCAGCACCCGGCGGAGCTGGCGGATGGCGCCCGCATTGCCGTCTAAGATCGCCGTTTCGGCGGGCAGCAGACGGCGCAGGATCGGGTGCAGGAACACATAATGGGTGCAGCCCAGTACCACCGCATCCACCGGCGTATCCCGATAGGGGGCAAAGAGACGGTGCAGATAGTCCTCCATTTCCGGGCCGTCCAGCTTGCCTTCCTCGACCAGCTCCATCAGTCCGGGGCAGGGCAGGGGGGAGGCCCCCTCGCCGTAGCGGGTCATCAGCGCCTCAAACTTGGGCAGACGCAGGGTCAGCGGCGTAGCCATGACCAGAATGCGGCCTCCGTGGCGCAGCTGATGGGCGGGCTTCAGGGCGGGCTCCATGCCGATAATGGGCAGGGTCATTTCTGCCCGCAGGGTGGCCGCCGCTACGCTGGTGGCGGTGTTGCAGGCAATGACCACCGCTTTCACGTCTCGGTCGAGTAGCTCAGCCATGACCTGCCGCACCCGGGCCATGACGACCTCCGGGGGCTTGGTGCCGTAAGGGGCGTAGGCGGTGTCGCCGTAATAGATTACGTTCTCCTGCGGCAGCTGCGTCCGCAATTCACGCAGTACGCTGATGCCGCCCACGCCGCTGTCAAAAATACCCACGGGACGCTCCCGCAGGGCGTTCATGCTTGCTTCCATATGATCCCTCGATTCCTGTTTGCTGTGTATAAAATACGGAAATTCTTTATTTTTTATGATATGGCGCGAGCGCCAGCACGTTCGCCACGGCCCTTTCGCACGCGGCGGTCAGGTCGGGTGCGGGCGCGTCGCTTCCCAGCACTACGTGCAGAAAAAATTCGTGGGTGCCGTTGTTGCCCGTGACGGGGCTGTACGTTACCTGCTTCGCTTGTGTTTCAGGCAAGGCGTTTACGTCCCGCACAAGCTCGAGCAGGGTTGGCAGATACTTTTCCGGCGGCAAAACGCCCGTGCGGCGGGCCTCCATGTCCTCCGTCTCGAACAGGGGCTTCACCAGACAGAGCAGCTCGCCCTGATGGTGCATCACCTCGGCAAAGGCGGGGATGCCCTTGCGCAGACTCAGGTAGCTCAGGTCAACGCTGGCCAGATCGGGCGCGGGGTCAAGGTGCAGCAGCTTCTCGTCGCTGATATTAGTCTTTTCCAGATTGACGACCCGCGGGTTCTGCCGCAGGGAGCCCGCCAGCTGGCCGAAGCCCACTTCCACGGCGTAGACCCTCGCCGCGCCGTGCTTGATAAAGCAGTCGGTAAAGCCGCCGGTGCAGGCTCCCGCGTCGATGCACACGCGATCCTGCACCTGTATGCCGAAGTCGCGGATCGCGCCCTCCAGCTTCAGGCCGCCCTTGCTGATGTAGGGCATATCCAGCCCGCGCACGGTGAGGGGGAGCAGGGGATCGACCTTCGCGGCGGCGGAGGTCTGCTGCTGACTGCCCACGTAGACCTGACCGCCCATCAAATAAGGTACGGCCTCTTCCTTGCTGGTGAAAAAGCCCTCGCTGAGCAGACGATCCAGCAGCACGACCTTTTTGACCTTCGTTGCCATGTTCAGCCTCCAAAGAAGTATGGTGCATGTATTATAGCACAAAACCGCCCCGGCGGGGAGCCCCACCTTCGCGTCCTGTTCTCCTGCGGATTGCAAAGGCGGGGCGCTTGTGTTATCCTTATGTTTGGGGAGCTTTTTCCATGGAAGAAAACAGGACCCCTGATACGTTAGCATGTGGAAGAGAGAAAACGCCTCCGTGCGTGAAGAAAAGGAGAACGTCGTTTATGAAGCGTATGCTGTGCATCCTGCTGGCGTTGGTTCTGGCGCTGGCTGCCGTTCCTGCGCTGGCGGACATGCCCAAGGATATTGAGACCATTCCCTTTGACGAGCTGCCGGAGCCGCTGGACGGGCAGCATCATTACTTGCTGCTGTGCGTGGATCAATGGACGGGCAAGCCGCACAATCTGGGCAACACGGACGGCATTGTGCTGGCGACGCTGGACACCCGGGCGCATCGTGTGATGCTGACTTCTTTTATCCGGGACGCGCTGGTGAAGCGCCCCGACGGAAAGATCGGCCGCATCAATTATATTGCAAAGAACTACGGCCCGGAAGCCTTGTGCAAGGTCATCAGCGAGCACATTGGTGTGAAGATCGAGAAGTACATTCTGTTCGACTTTAGCCAGATTTCGAACATTGTGGACTTCCTAGGCGGTGTGGATATTGAGATCACCGCCAGCGAGTCCAGCTATTTGCAGCGCTATGCCATACCGAAGAACTCCACTACGCCGCGCTTGAAGGGTGCGGGGACGTATCACTTCAACGGACACAGCGCGGTGATCTACATGCGCATTCGCAAGGTGGGCGGCGGCGGTGACTTTATGCGGACGCAGCGCGTGCGCACGGTGCTGTCCACGCTGGCGGATCAATGCCGGGAGATCACGCTGGAGGATGCGCGGCGGCTGGTGGATACGGTGCTGGACAACGCGACGATGACGAACGTTTCCACGGATGAGATGGTGGAGGCGATGAACTACGCCATGAGTCTGCGCGGCTGCACCATTGAGGAGCTGCGTCTTCCTCCCGACGGCGCCGCGACCCCCATCACCTACGCCAGCATGTCCGTTCAGGAAATCGACTGGGACGCCTGCCGCGCCGCCATGGAGGACTACCTCCAAAACAGCTTTTTGATCATGGACGAAGATAACGAGTGAGGGAGGACTCCGGGGGAGGCCGCTTCTCTAAAGAGAAGCGCCTCCCCCGGGCCCCCTCCCG
>USCW01000086.1 GCA_900553315.1 uncultured Eubacteriales bacterium | reverse complement strand
CGAGGGAGGGGGCTTCTCTTTAGAGAAGCCCCCTCCCTCGCATCCCCATTTCGTGCTATAATACCCCCTGAAAGGGGTGGCGGTATGGAACGGAGACTGCATTTGTATTACGGGGATGGGAAGGGCAAGACCTCGGCGGGCATGGGACTGGCTCTGCGGGCCTTGGGGCATGGAAAGCGCGTGCTGATCGCACAGTTTATGAAAACGGGACAGTCCGGGGAGTTGAACGCCCTGCGGCTCATCCCCGGCGCAACGGTGTTCGATATGAAGCCGGTGCAGGGCTTTCTGTTCCGTATGACCGAGGAGGAACGGGCACGTACCATCGCGGAACAGAATCAGGAGGCCGTGCGGCTTCGGCAAACGATCGAGGTGGAAAAGCCTGACATGATCTTGCTGGACGAGCTGGCGGTGGCATGGGCACACGGCGTGGTGTCGGAGGAAAACGGCATCGCGCTGGTGAACGCGGCGCTTGCCTGCGGCGAAACCGCCGTAACGGGCCGCGAAGCCCCTGACTGGCTGCGCGAGCACGCGGATTACGTCAGCCATATCATCGCAGAGCGTCACCCCTATGATACGGAGGGATTGACCGCCCGCGAGGGAGTGGAGTGGTGAGCCATGCGGCACGGCGGTAATGTATGGGACGAGGCGCGACCCGAGGATTGGCTGGACTACTCCGCCAACCTGCGCCCGGAGGGCACGCCCGATTGGGTCACGGAAACCCTGCGGCGGGCCGTTGCGGATACGCGCTATTACCCAGACCGGCACATGCGCATGGCGCGTGAGGGCCTTGCGGCGGCCTTGGGCGTGGACGCAGACTGTATCCTACCCACGGCAGGGGGCGCTCAGGCGATTGACCTGGCGCTTTCGCTGGATGCGGGGCGTGCGCTGGTGCAAATGCCTACCTTCGGGGAGTATGCGGAGCGGGCACGGGCGCAGGGACGCGCCGTGGCGGCGTGGGCGGAGGCTCAGACGGGAGACACGGCGGTGCTGTGCAATCCCAATAACCCCACCGGGGAGGCGCGTACCTCCGCGCAGGTGCTGGCGGATTTCGCGGCGCTGCGGGAAAAGGGCGCGTCGCTGATGGTGGACGAGGCTTTCATCGACTACTGCCCGGAATGCACCGTGCGGCCGCAGGTGCAGCCGGGGCTGACGGTGGTGGGGTCGCTGACGAAAATCCTGTGCATTCCCGGTGTGCGGCTGGGCTATGTCTGCGCCGCACCGGAAACGATTCACGCGCTGGAAGGACGAATGCTGACTTGGTCGCTGAACAGCTTCGCGGCAGCTATTGCGGCAGAGCTGTCCCGACACGTGGAAGAAATGGTGGCGGATGCGGCGGCCGCGGATGCGCGACGGGAGGCCTTCGCCCATGCGCTGACGGCTATGGGCGTGCGGGTGCTGCCCTCCCGTGCGCCGTTTCTGCTGGCGGATTTCGGGCGGGATATGACGGAGACCGTCGCTCGACTGCGGGAAAAGCGGATTCTCGTCCGCACCTGCGCTTCCTTTGGCCTGCCGCCCCGTTATTTGCGGCTGGCGGTCAAGACTGTTGAGGAGAACGAACGGTTTTTAGCGGCGCTGCGGCAATGCTGGTGAGCGCCGGTCACGAAAGAGAGGAAAGCACATGCGTGGAAAGAGCCTGATGGTGCAGGGAACGGCCTCATCGGTGGGAAAGAGCGTGCTTTGCGCGGCGCTGCTGCGCATTTTGAAGCAGGACGGCTGGCGTGTCGCGCCCTTTAAGGCGCAGAACATGGCGTTGAATTCCTTTGTGACGAAGGACGGCGCGGAGATCGGTCGGGCACAGGCCATGCAGGCGCAGGCTGCCGGGATGGAACCGGACGTGCGCATGAATCCCGTGCTGCTCAAGCCTACCAGCGACCGCCGGTCGCAGGTCATCGTGGACGGACGCGCCATCGGCAGCATGACCGCCATGGAATATCAGCAGTACAAGCCCCAGCTTCGCCGACAGATTCGAGAAACGTATGATCGGCTGGAGGCTGCGGTGGACTGCGTGGTCATTGAAGGAGCGGGCAGTCCGGCGGAGATCAACCTGCGGGACGGGGATATTGTGAATATGTCCATGGCGGAGGCGGCGGACGCGCCGGTGCTGCTGGTGGGCGACATCAACCTTGGAGGCGTGTTCGCCTCGCTGCTGGGAACCGTCATGCTGCTGACGGAGGAGGAACGCGCCCGGGTCAAGGGCGTTATCATCAATAAATTCCGTGGCGACGTGAAGATCTTGGAGCCGGGGCTTCGAATGCTGGAGGAGCGCATTCATATCCCGGTGGTGGGCGTTGTGCCATGGATGGACGTGGAGCTGGAGGACGAGGACAGCGTCACCGAGCGCTTTCACAGCGTACAGGCGGCGGGGAGCGTCAACGTGGCGGTGGTGCGTCTGCCGCACATCTCCAATTTTACGGATTTTCAGGCGCTGAATCTGATGGAGGGCGTGAGCTGCAACTACGCGGAGCGTCCGGAGGAGCTGGCCGGGGCGGACGTGGTGATTCTGCCGGGAACAAAGAACACCATCGAAGATCTGCTGTATCTGCGCCGCCGGGGCATGGACGCGGCGATCGTCCGTCATGCCCGTGCGGGTGGACTGGTGCTGGGCATTTGCGGCGGGTATCAAATGCTCGGAACGGTGCTGCGCGATCCCTTTCATGTGGAATCCCGCGTGCCGGAGGTCAGCGGACTGGGGCTGCTGGACATGGAAGTGACCTTCGCCCAAGAGAAGCGCACCCGGCAAGCAACAGGCCGGGTGGAATGCGCGGAGGGGTGGCTGAAGAACGCGGACGGAATGCTGGTGGACGGCTATGAGATTCACGCGGGACAGAATCAGTTCGGCCCGCGGTGCGTCCCGTGGATGCGCATGGACGGAGAGATCGACGGCGTGCGAAACCCTGACGGCAACGTGATGGGAAGCTATCTGCACGGCCTGTTTGACGATGGTCAGCTTTTCGGCTGCATTGCCGCTCATGTACGGGCGCAAAAGGGACTGGACGCCGCCGCCGAAAAGCCGATGACGCTGGACGCTTTCCGCGAGCGGGAGTTCGACCGTATTGCCGCCATCGTGCGCGAGAGTCTGGATATGGACGCGATTTATGCCATTATTCGAGGGGAGCGCTGACACATGTGGACGGATTTTTATTGGGCGCTGCTGGCGGGGTGTGCGCTTGACCTGCTGCTGGGCGACCCGGCGTGGCTGTATCATCCGGTGTGCATCATCGGCAAATACATCAGCTGGTGCGAGAAAAAGCTGCGGGCCCGGGGCGGCGATCTGCGGCAAAGCGCTGTGTTGCTGACGGCCTCTACGGTGCTGGTCACGGCCGCAGCGGCGGGGCTGCTGGTTTTCCTGTCCGGACTGTTGGGGCGCGTACCCCGGCTGATCGTCATGGCGCTGCTGGATTGGATGGGGCTGTCGGCAAAGTGTCTGGCGCAGGAGGCCGTCGGCGTGGAAAAGGCGCTGGGACGCGGCATTGAAGCGGGCCGCAGGCAGGTGGCGAGGATCGTGGGCCGGGACACGGCGGCGCTTTCCGAGCGGGAGGTGGTGTGCGCCACCATCGAAACCGTGGCGGAGAACACCACCGACGGCATCATTTCCCCCATGGTCTATGGACTGCTGGGCGGGCCCGTTTTCATGTGGGCATTCAAGGCCAGCTCCACGCTGGACTCCATGGTGGGGTATCTGGATGAAAAATACCGGGACATCGGATGGAGCAGCGCGAAGCTGGACGACGTGTGGAACTATCTCCCTGCGCGGCTGACCGGGTGTCTGCTGAGCCTCGGGGCGGCGCTGTGCGGACTGGACGGGAAGTCCGCCTTCCGCATCATGCGGCGGGATCACCGCAATCATAAAAGCCCCAACTGCGCGTGGAGCGAAGCGGCGGCGGCTGGGGCGCTGCATGTGCAGCTGGGCGGCACGCACCTGTATTTCGGCAAGCCTGTGGCGAAGCCCACCATCGGCGATGATCTGCGTGCGCCGAAGCGGGAGGATATTCGCGCCACGGTGCGGATGATGTACGCCGCGTCCGGGCTGATGCTGGCGCTGCAAACGATTCTTGTGTGGGTCGCGGGGGTGCTGGGATGAAGGGGGAAAAGATACAGCCGCTGGACGCGGCTGCCATGGCGCTGGCACAAGTTCAATGGAATGCCGTGGCGAAGCCTCTGAACAGCCTCGGCCGATTCGAACAGCTGGTCATTCAAATGGCGGGCATCACGGGCGATTCGAATGTACAGGTATCCCCCGCGTGCGTGCTGGTGTGCTGCGCGGACAACGGCGTGGTAGCGGAGGGCGTGAGCCAGTCCGGGCAGGATGTGACCCGCCGGGTGGCGCAGAGCATCGCCCGAGGTGAGGCCAACGTGAACCTGATGGCACAGGCTGTATCTGCGGACGTTTTCTGCGTGGACATGGGTATGGCGGAGCGGGTGCCGGATGCGCGGATCATCGACTGCTCTCCCGGACACGGCACGGGAAATATCGCGTGCGGCCCCGCTATGACGCGGGAGGAGGCAGAGTGTGCCGTCGCGCAGGGCAAGGCGCTGGCGCAGACCATGAAGCAGCGCGGGTATCGCATGATCGCTACGGGAGAAATGGGCATCGGCAACACGACGACCTCGGCGGCGGTGGCCTCGGTGCTGCTGGGCGTTGACCCATCAAATATCGTAGGCCGAGGCGCGGGGCTTTCGGACAGCGGGCTGGCACGGAAGCTGGCGGCCATTCGCCGTGCGCTGGCGATGAATCAGCCCCGCGCAGACGATCCCTTGGACGTGCTGCGCAAGGTGGGCGGCTATGATCTGGCGGGGATGATGGGCATCTTCCTCGGCGGCGCGACGGAGCATGTGCCGGTCCTTGCGGACGGCATGATCTCCTGCACGGCGGCGCTGCTGGCAGAACGGCTGTGCCCGGGAACGCGGGATTACGTGCTGCCCTCCCATCAAACGCGGGAGCCTGCCGGGAAGCTGGTGCTGGATGCGCTGGGACTTCAACCCGTGCTGCACGGGGATATGGCCTTGGGCGAGGGCACGGGGGCGGTGATGCTCCTGCCCCTGCTGGATATGGCCCTGCGGGTGTATCACGGGGCGCACACCTTCGACGCGCTGAACATGGCGGCCTATACGCCGCAGGAGGATAAAGGATGATCGTGCTGGTCATAGGCGGCAGCGGAAGCGGGAAATCCGCGTGGGCGGAGCGCCTTGCCGTGACCCTGCCGGGAGTCGCGCGGGTGTACCTCGCTACCATGCAGGCGGCGGACGGAGAATCCATGCGCCGGGTAGAGCGTCACCGGGCCCAGCGGGCAGATAAGGGCTTTCAGACGGTTGAGGCCGCCATGGATTTGGCGAAGGCAGTACTTCCGGAGGACGCTTTGGTGCTGGTGGAGGATGTGCCCAACTGGGCCGCGAATGAGATGTTCGGCGGCGGAGACACGGCGCGGATGATTCCAGCGCTGCAATCGCTGGCCCAGCGTGCGCGGCATCTGATCCTCGTCACGGGCAATGTGTTCGCGGACGGCGTTGCCTACGACGAAACGACCATGGCCTATTTGAAGCTGCTGGCGGAGGTCAACGCGGCGGCGGCAGAAATGGCGGACGCGGTGGTTGAGGTCGTCTGCGGACTGCCCGTGTATGTAAAGGGGGAAATACCGTGCATGTGTTAAAGGGGCTCGTCATTGCCTTTGCCAGCTATACGCGGATCCCCATGCCGCAGGTGGATTGGTCAGAGGAAAACCGCAGGTGGAGCATGTGCTTTTTCCCGTTGATCGGCGTGGTCGTGGGCGGATTGATATGGCTGTGGCTGGCGCTGTGCGACGGGCTGCATATCGGCCCGTTCCTGCGCGGTGCGATCGGCGCGGTGCTCCCGCTGCTGGTTACGGGCGGCATCCACATGGACGGCTTTATGGACGTAACGGACGCGATGTCCTCTTGGCAGACGAAGGAAAAGCGTCTGGAGATCCTGAAGGATTCCCATGTGGGGGCCTTTGCGGTGATCGCTTGCGGGGCGTATCTGCTGCTGATGGCGGGTCTGCTCAGCGAATGCACCGCTGCGCAGGGGCTGGGGCTGACGGCGGCGTTCGTGCTTTCCCGAAGCATGAGCGCCTATGCCATGGTGGCTCTGCCGCAGGCAAAAAAGCAGGGAATGCTGGCGGATAATGCGCGGAACGCCGACCATCATCGGGTGCGGCTGGCTTCATGGGGCTGGTTCGCGGCGGCGGCTGTCGCGGCGGCGAAGTCACCGCGCAGCATGTTGGTCACATAGCGGAAGAACTGTACATAGATGGGCTGATCCAGACCGTACTTTGCGTACAGGGATGCGCGCATTTCCGGTGTCAGCTTTTCATCGTTGAAGGGCGAACCGGGCATCAGCTGCATGAGGATGAACAACACCAGCAGGATGGCCAGCAGCGTAAACAACGAAGTGATGATACGCTTGAGCGTGTATTTTTTCACGTTGGGTAGACCCCCTTAAAGTTTCTTCTCCGCCCTGCACGGGGCAGAACGGCTCCCGCCTGCCGCGGTCAGCCGTGCACCGCACGCGGACAGTGCAAAAGCCAAAAAGTCGCACAGCGGCATTTTCGCTGCCACTGTGCGGCATTTCAGTTCTCGATCAGGATCAGACGCTCTTCTTTGCGTCCTTGAAGACGCGGTTCAGAGCAACCGGGTGGAAGTCCACGCCGGTCACGGCAGAAGAGATCATCTCGGCGTTGCACTGACCATACAGCGGGAAGATGGCGGCCTGCTCCAGCACGATGGACTCAGCGTCATACATGGCTTCCCAGCGACCCTCGGGATCGGTGCACAGATCACCGGTGGTGCACTCTGCGATGATGGCATCGTAGTCAGCGTCGCTCCACAGACCGTAGTTGTTGGAGTTGCCGGTGACCCACATGCCCAGATAGGTCATGGGATCGGCGTAGTCGGGGCCCCAG
>USCW01000085.1 GCA_900553315.1 uncultured Eubacteriales bacterium | reverse complement strand
CTCCCCCGGGCCCCCTCCCGAAGAGCGGCTGGGGTTTGAGTAGGATGGTTTTTCCGGCTTGGTTCCCCCTGCGAGTAGGTGCGGTTCCTTTGGAGAGGGTTGAGTCCACGGCGGCTGATAGAGCCGCCGCGGACGTGCGAGGGGGGATGATTTTAAGAGTTACTCGGCCTGCGGGGGACGCTCTCCGAAGTAGTCCAGCATTTGCGCGTCGCTCAGGCTGAAAGCATCTTGGATATAGCCCCACAGCAGATAGGGACGCTTGCGGCAGGTGTTGCGCAGACGCTCCACGCGGCTCCGCCAGTAGCGCAGTCCGGCCTCGGGAGTGGTGGGAACCTCCGTAATGATATACGGATCGGTTTCCTCGGACCAGCGGCTGAAGTGCATCTGCATCTCCGGCTCGATCTGGTTTACCAGCGGTTCCAGCACGCTAAGCATATAGTCGGTGGTGAAGGTCTGGAAGATGTCGCCCAGCTTCCGCAGGAATTTGTCCTTGTACTCGGGGACGGTCAGCAGCTTGCGGAAGATCACGTTATTGATATTCTGCTGGCCCATGCCCGACTTTTTGGTATAGGACTTAGGGCTGTTGAAGCTGGAGCTGTACAGGCCGTAGTCAAGGTCATAGAGGATCCACTTCCATTTGCTGCCCTCTTGGTTCAGGCGGTAGAAGCGGATATTACCGGGGTCAGAGTTGCCGAAGAACATTTCCAGCGCGATATATTCGAAGTAGTTATCCACATCCACGTTATCGAGGATATATTGCAGATCCTCGGGGTTCTTGGCGGGATCGCCGTTTTCGATCTTCTTGCGCATGGCGAGGTATTCCTTATTGGAGCCGTAATTGACCGTGGAGTTGGCCTCCAAAATGGTCATATGATCGGCTTCATCAAGGCTCAGGCCCTCATGCTGAGCCACGAAGAAGCGATCCACGCGCTCGCGCATGTTATAGTGCCCCCAATAAGCGCCGTTTAGGTAGACGACCACGGGATTCCACGCCTGATGGATGACCTGAGTACCGTAAGCGTCCATGAGCCGGGATTGGAAGCCGTCCACCAGACGGGTGAATACGTTATCGTTGCCGCTGGTGCGCAGCACGAAGGACTTATACTCCGTATAGGGTCGATCGTCGAACAGCTTAGCTGCGAAGGTCTTAGTCCCGTAGAGGGACTTGGCGCGAAGCTTGAAGGATTTCTGCGGCATGTCCAGACTGTACTGCCCCTGCAAGGCGAAGCCCATGCCCTGATCCAGCACCTGTGTACCGTCCTGCAAGTAATACTCCACATGGCCCTCATGCTGTTCCTTGCCGTAGGTGCGGTAATTGGGATAAGTACCGTCTGCAAACTTGAAGGGCAGCTTGCCCGCTTCCTTCACCAGCGTACCGCCCACGGAGAGCATACCGTAGTCCTCGTTCCACAGGGTATCGGGGTCAGCCACCAGCGACACGATGGGCAGGGTATGATACACGTTGACGAAGTACGTGCCCGTCACGGTGTCGCTGGGCTTAGCGCCGTCGGTGGCGTAGGCCCGAGCGCGAAGCACGGTGGTCAGGTTGAATTCCAGCGTTTCGCCCTGATAGAGCGTGGAATTCTGGGTGGGGGTGGAGCCGTCGGTGGTGTAATACACCAGACAATTCTCCGGAATGGTGATAGTGGTGGCTACGGTGTTGTAATACAGACCCGGGGCGGTGGTCAGCTCAGGCGTTTGCGCATAGCCGATAAAGCCTGTGCCGTTCGCCGCGGCGGGGGTGGGGGTGTCGTAATAAAAAAAGCCCGACAAGCCCGTGGTGCGGCCATAGGAAATGTTGGTAGGAATCAGCGGCAGATTGATCTTGTCCAGAATTTTGCCGCTGGGGTCCGACAAACAAATGACCTCACCGCCGACCCGAAGGAGCTTGAAGGATGCGTGCAGTTCGCTGGTGGTGGTTTGATCCGACTTGCCATCCAGCAGAACGATCTTATATTCTCCGGGCTGGATCACCGTGCCGGAGGGAAACTGCCACTTCCGGGCGCGGGTGATCCGGTCGCTGAGGCCATAACCGCTTAAATCCACCGCGGACTGGGAGGAGTTGTAAAGCTCCACCCAGTCCGAAATGTGGTTTCCCAGCACGGCAACGCTGTCGTCCGAGGCCATGACCTCGGTGATATACACGCCGGTGCTGTTCATGGCGATCATATTGCGATCCATTTGGTTCATGCCGGTCTGGTTATTGGGCAGTCCCGGCGTAGCGGTCTGGAATACTGTCCAGTTGCCATTGGCGTCTCGGCCGTAGCTGCAATCCTTGGCCAGATTATCAATGACCACCCGGTCTACCAGACGGCCCCGGCTGTCGGAGAGCACCATCGTATCGTGCTCTGCGCTGATGCGGAAGTTCGTGTGGCTCACACCGGACGCACCGTTGTTGCGATCCTTGCCGGAGCAGAACACGATATAGTACCCATGGGGGGCAATGACCGCGTCCTCGGGGAAGCGCCACTTCAGCGGCTTATTTTCCTTATTGCTCAGGGCGTAGTTCTTTAGGCTGATGGTCTGGTCGGTGGTGTTATACAGTTCGATCCAGTCGCTCAGCTCGCCGTCCTCATCGGTCAGCCCGGTGAGGGCGGAGGCCATGACCTCGTTGATAATCACCGCTCCGTCGCTGACGCTGCTGTCTACACGATACTGTTCTGCGCCCGCCTCGGTGTTTTCGTAGCCGGGGCTGACATAGCTGACCTCCTGCCAAGTGCCGTCAGGCAGCAGCGCCCAAGAGGTATCGCTGCCGAGAATCGGCGTAGTGACAGAATCAATCGTATAGGCGCTGGGGTCAAACAAATAAACGGTTTCGCCCACGGAGGAGAGCTTGAACTTAGCGTGATAGGCCATGCCAGGCTCTGCCTGATTGGTATTATCGCAGTAGACCACAGTACGCTCCCCGGCCTTCAGCGTGACTTTGGGGAACAGGAAGCGGATGGAATCGCCGCGATCCGACAGGCCAACGCCCGCCAAATCCATATCGTTTTCCGAGCTGTTCCAGATTTCCACCCAGTCTGGGTATGCGCCGGTATCGTCGGGCACGCTGCCATGATTGGAACCCATGATCTCGCTGATACGTAGTCCCTGATAGGCATTGGTGTGTTCACCCACCTGTGCATTGCCGTCCGCAGTGCCCACGGAGTGTGTAGCATGGGACATGGGCTCCCACGGGCAGATGACGACCAGCAGGGCCAGCGCCGCCGCGCACACGATCAGCGATAAAATAATCGTTGCCTTTGATTTTTTTCTTTTGCGCTTGGGGGGCGGCATTCCCCGGCGCTCTGTACGCTGCTGCCTGCGCTGGGCGGGCGGTATCTGCGTCATGCTTCGTCCTCCTTTATTGCGCGGCTTACCGCGCTGTCAACATAACAACGTTTCATCTCCAAGATCCCCTGCATTATATCACGCATTCCCTGCCGTTGCAAATGGAACGAAATGAGAGAATGAAGGGGATGCGAGGGAGGGGGCTTCTCTGTAGAGAAGCCCCCTCCCTCGCACACCCTTCACACCAAAGCGCATAACCTCAATAACGGCTTTACGTCGCCTTGAACGCGAATTTTGCCGAAGAGAAGGGCCTTCATGGGGCTGACTGTACCGTTGATCATGTCTAGGAGCAGCTGCTCGTCCGCTTCAATAATGCAGTTGGGGTATTCGTCCGTGCAACGCTCCACTCGCACAGCACCGTCCTCCAAACGAATGCAGACCTGCCGCTTGGGCAGCTTTACCAGAAATAAACCGTTCTGCACCCGCAGCTTGTCCTCCACCGACGCAGCCAGCGCGGGCAGCTCCGTCAAAAAATCATCCAGCGAATCATAGTGCATCTTCTGTCGCTCCGTTCCCGTCAGCTTCTTTCCGGCGCAGCGTGCACGCGCCTCGATTCCTATACAATACTGTACTTTACTGTACTTTCAGCCCGCTGTCAAGCACTCGCAAAACAGGATTTTCCCGCTTCGGCAACGAATCATTTCTTCCATAAAAAGGAGGTGCGGCCATGCGAACCCTGCTCATTTCTTCCTCGCCCCGGTTTGCGGAGAATTTGATGCTTGCGCTGGAAAATCTTGACGAAAGCTGGCAGGTGCGCTGGCAAAGCACCCTTCCGACCGTCCTTCATGCTGAGCTGCTCTTGCTGGCCTCACCGCAAAACCCGTCCTTTATGGCGGAGCTTTTCGCGCACCCACCCCTGCCGTCGGCCTGCCTGCTGACGCTGGGCGGCGCCTCCTCCCGTGCGGATATCTGCCTCCCCGCCGATACGCCATTGGCGCAGATTGTGCTGGCGGCGCAGGAGCTTTCCCGGATGAACACCCTGCCGCTGCTGGCTCGTTCGGCACTTCCCGACCTCATTCCCCGTGCAGAAGCGCTGCTGCGTGAGATGGGGCTGAAGCCTACCCTGCGTGCCGCGGCTTTCCTGCCGGAGATGATTGCCGTATGCGCGGCCTGTCCGTGGCTATTGGACGGCGTGACCCAGCGGCTGTATCCATTGATCGGACAAGGCCGCGCCATGCAGCCCGCCGCCGTGGAGCGAAGCGTCCGCAGCGCGTTGGACTCTCTCTGGCGAAGCGGCAGCCTTTCCGCGCTGGAGAAGTGGTTCGGCCACACGGTAGACCCAGAAAAAGGGCGGCCTACCAATCGGGAATTTCTCGCGCTGATGGCTGAGCATGTCCGCGATACGCGGCAATCATAACGCCCTCGCTTTTCGGGCATCCTACGCCTGAAAAGGAGGGCTTTTCTATGCCGAAAAATGAGAAAGAAAAAGAACTCGACGCGTTTTACCGCATCGAGAACATTTCCAGCGCCACCGAATGCACCGGATTGACCCCCGCCGCGCCTCAGTCCCTCGAGGAGGCTGAGAGCGCCGCCGAGCTCATGGCCATTCACTCCCCGCCTTCCGCCATGGCTCCCAGCCCATCAAACGCGCCAGCGGCGCATGAAGACGCGCATCCTTCTGATGCACATAGTTCGCCGAGGAGAAGACGGTGTGCCCGTCCGGCCACGTCAGGGAACCGTAGCCAGCCGCGTTCAGGCCAAAATCCGTAAAGCTTTTGCCATGCGGCGGCACCAGCACCGTCAAGCGATTCAGCACCCGGTCGCCCAAAAACAGGCTGAAAATACCCTGCTCCGGGTCGATCGCCAAATGATGCCCTGTGAAGCCGCTGAGGCCGAAGGCCTGATCGCTCATGTATACGGGGATTTCGCTGAAATACTGGTCGGGGTGCTTAACATAGCATTGACAGCCCAGATATTGGGTGTAGCCGCCTTCGGGCAAAGGCCGCCCCGTGCGGTTCTGCGCCATGAAGCGCAGACTTTCCCGAGAGACAACCAGTTCCTTCAGCACGCCCTGGCAAAAGCGGGTCATATCGGCCCGGGTGGAAAACAGCCCCGCGTGACCGCAGAGGTCACGCCCGCCCATGGACAACAGCCGCGCCTTGGGGTCGTGAACCGTGCCCGGTTCCACCCCGGCGCGGCTGATCCATTTTTCACCCTCGATGCGATGCTCCATATCGCAGGAAGCGGCCCGGAAACGCTCATTTTCCGGCACCTGCGCCCATGTGTCGTTCATGCCCAACGGCAGGAGGATACGCTTGCGCAGACAGTCGAAATAGCTTTCTCCCGCCGCACCCTCGATGACGTATTTCAGCACCATAGCGTGCATGTCGGAGTAGAAGCGGCCGTTTCCCTGCGGTTGGGCGGTTATTTGAAACAGCTCCCGCAGACCCGCTTCGCGGTCGGGCTGTGCGTCCACGCGCTTCGGCGTGAGCAGGGCCGCGCCGAAGGTCAGCACGGTTTCCACGGAGGTTTTCCACAGATTTTTGAATTGCGGTGCATAAGTCGTGACCGGCTGCTGCAAATCCAGCAGACCTTCTTCCCGGAGGCGAAGCGTAGTCAAGGCAGTAAAGAGCTTTGTGAGGCTGGCGAGGTCGAACAAGGCGTTCTCCGGCATGTCCACGTCCTCGCCGGAGGCTTCCTTCTCCCGAATTCTGCCGCACCCCGCGTGCCGCTCCTCGTCCTTCGTGCCGCCCGTCACCGCCAAGCAAGCCAGCACCCGCTCCTCCTCCACAAACCACCGCAGAGAGTCATATAATTCATTCATAGGCTTCGTGAGGGGGGTGCGAGGGAGGCCGCCTTTCTGAGAAAGGCGCCTCCCTCGCGCTCCCTCCCGGAAAGCAGTTGGGAATAGGCTTGGTTCTTTCTTCCAGCTTGCGCCCCCATGCAGCGTGGGCGCGATTCCCTGTTTGTTGGTTGTGGTCACGGCGAGGATGAAGGATAGTAATTAGATGAACAACAACGACTATAAAGAAGCCCTTCTTTGTGCGGCTTTATCTTCTAACTTTAAGGAGCAATTGCCATGCTTAAGCATATACTCACGAAAAAGAAAACAATCTGTATTCTCTCCGGTATCCTTCTCATTCTGATCGTCTGGACTGCATGGGGGAACACTGCATTAGAACTGAACACATACACAATAAGCAGCCGTGAGCTGCCGGATGCATTTGACGGTTATCGCATCGCGCAGGTTTCAGATCTGCACAATGCAGAGTTTGGCGACAGAAACCAGCGTCTTTTGGAGATGCTGCGGGAAGCAGAGCCGGATATGATCGCGATAACCGGAGATCTGATCGACTCGCGAAAGACCAATATTGCGGTTGCGTTGGCTTTCGCGGAAGAAGCAGTAAAATTTGCGCCCTGCTACTATGTCTCTGGCAATCATGAGGCGAGAGTTTCGGAATATCAGGATTTGAAGACCGGTCTGGAAGCTGCCGGAGTAACTGTTCTCGACGATGCACAGGTAAAGATCGAAGTTTCCGGGGAAAGCATTACCGTCATAGGCGTCAACGATCCCTGCTTCCATGCGGACTATTTGACGAGCGATGCTGCGGTAATGGATCGCAAGCTCTCAGAGCTTTCTTCGGAAGATGCCGGT
>USCW01000084.1 GCA_900553315.1 uncultured Eubacteriales bacterium | reverse complement strand
GAGGGGGTCTGGGGGAGAGGCGCTTCTCTTAGAGAAGCGGCCTCTCCCCCAGAGTCTCCCTCACCGTCACCCCTCCTTTGCCACCCGCTCGGCCTTTTTGAAGACGCTGGTGATGGTCTCGAAGAAGAGACGGAGATCAAGGGGGAAGGACTGGGTCTTGGCATATTCAACGCGAAGACGGTTCTTTTCGGGAAGAATGTACTTTTCAAAGTTCTCGACGGGGTTTTCTTCACCGACGATCTCGTCCTGACTGATATAGACAATGCTGGAACGGTCGGAAATGCCCGGACGCACCCAGAGAATACATTGCTGCTCGGGCGTGTACTGGGTCGTATAGAGCAGCAGCTCCGGGCGGGGGCCGATGAAGGACATGTCGCCCTTCACAATATTGAACAATTGGGGCAGCTCATCCAGCTTCAGGCGGCGCATGATCCGCCCCGCACGGGTCACGCGGCTGTCATTCAGCGCGGTGCAGCCGCCCGTCTTGTCCGCGTCCACCACCATGGAGCGGAACTTATAGATCATAAAGGGCTTGTTGTGATACCCGCCCCGCACGGCCTTATAGATCACTGGGCCGGGAGAATCCAGCTTCACCCAGATCGCCAGCGGCAGCATGATCACACAGCCGGGAATCAACAGGATCACCGCCAGCACAAAATCCAAAATGCGCTTGACGACCTTGCTGTAAAAGGGGTGCGACAGCGGCCCATCCCATCGGGGCAGCTCGGGCAGTTTTTCCTTCGCCATCCGTCGAAAACCTCCCAGAGTATATTGCAAAATTCGCATCTTGTAGCATAGCAAACCCGCCGCGGAATGTCAAATGCAAACCGAGCGAAAAACTGCTCCCGCGTCGGCTTATGACGGTCGGCGGGTCGCACTTGCGCTTTCCTTGAGATTCCTATATAATTGTTCGGGAACAAGCGATATGGAAGGAGCCGCCTATGCAGGGAAAAGGCAAGTCGATTTATACGAATCAGGCGCAGCAGGATATGAAGCGCCGCCGTCAAATCAGGAGCTGGCTGATCCTGATCGGCGTGGTGGTGGCGGTGTTTGTGGCGCTGCGGCTGCTGCAAAATATCGGCACGACGCGGGAAATTACGATCTCTCAACTGCCATGCTATTCCGATCAGTCCGTGACGCCCTTCGGCGAGAACGTGCTGTACTTCGACGGCGCGTCCATCCATTGCCTGTCGGGCACAGGGGCCATCCGTTGGAGCTATCCCGTGGGCGCGGACGCGAGCTTCACCGTGTCAGATAAGCATCTGGTCATCTGGCAGGGAACGCAGCTGTATATCGTGGATGAAAACGGGCGGCCGACTTATAATGAAAGCATGTCCTCCGCCATTCAGTTCGCCCGGGTGGGCAAGAACTACGTGGCGGTGATCATCGGCGGCGATACCGAGCCGGAGCTGCTGGTGAAGGATCTCACCGGCGCGCAGGTGGACGAGGAAGCCGACGCGTTCAGCGGCATGATGATACTGGACTGCGGCTTCTACGGCGACGACGGCCAATATTTGTGGACGCTGTCCATGGACGTGTACGGCACCAAGGCCAACACGGTCATGAACACCTTCCAGGTGGGCAAGATGAACACCGGCGAGGTGTCGCTGGGCGACGCGATCACCTACAAGGTGCTGTTCGAGAACGGCCGTCTGCGGGTGTTCAATACGCGTCAGCTGTATACTTACGATTATAAGGGCGTGCAGGATACCAACGCCACCATGCTGGTCTACGGCTGGAAGCTGATCGACGCGTATATTTCCGCCAAGGGCGACGCAAAGCTGCTGATGGCTCCCACCGCGCAGACCAACACGGGCACGGAAATTTCCGAGCTGCGGCTGCTGATGGGCTCCGTGGACCGGCGGTATACGCTGCCCTCCGCCTGTGTGGGTGCGGCGGTGTATGACAACGCGATCTACGCCTTTTCCGAGACGTATCTGTACAAGACGGACATCAATACCCAGCAGTTCTACGCTTATGAGATTCCCACGCCGGACGACGGCAGCGTAACGAGCTTTCTGGGGCTTTTGTCCGGCGGACGGGCGCTGGTGGCCTGCGGAGACACCGTTTACTCGGTGACGCTGCCGGAATAATCTCACAAATGCGGCAGGAACAGGCACGTGTGCTTCGTTTTATGCACAGAAAGACCTTTCCGGGGCGCAAGGAGGTTGGAAATGAACGTTGTTGACTATGTGATTATCGGGGTGATCGGACTGAGCGTCCTGTTCGGCATTTATCGGGGCTTTGTCGCCTCCGTGCTGAACATGGGCGGCTGTTTGATCTCCTTTGGCCTGTCCTTCTGGCTGTATCCCAAGGTGGCGGGGCTAATTCAGAACAATCAGGAGCTGACCCGGACGCTGATGCACTACACGGACGCATCCTCCCGCATCGGCGATCTGGAGCTGGCTATCTCCAACGTGAGTCAGCTGACGCAGACGAAGATCACCGAGATTTTGAGCAAAGTGAACCTGCCCGCGCCTCTGAACACGCTGCTGGAGGTCAATCTGGAAAATCAGGTGTGGGCACAGGCAGGCATCTCCACCGTTTCGGATTATGTGAGCCAGACCATCCTGACAGCGGCGACGAACATTATCTGCTTCCTTGTGTGCTTTATCGTGCTGTATCTGGCGGTATCCATTGTGCTGAACCTGATCCGTGCGGTGTTCCGCTTTCCCCTGCTCAAGCAGCTGGACTGGCTGGCAGGCGGCGTGTTCGGCTTCGCCCGGGGCATGATCCTCTGCTATGCGCTGTTTGCGGTGGTGCCGCTGGCGCTGACCATGGTACCCTTTGAGCAAGTCAGCGAAATGATCGACCAAAGCCATCTGGCGGCGTTTTTCAATAACGGCAACCTGATTCTGTCCATTATGAATCAGCGCCTATAACAAAGCAGCCGCCTTGGAAAATGCGAAACGCGGGAAGGGTCTGACAACCGCCTTTCCCGCATTTTTCAACATCTGGTTTATTTTAGCGGATGCGGGAAGCTTTTCCGAGATGGCGGCGTTATCTGTATAGAAACGAAAGGAGAGCATTGCCTATGCTGCGCCGTTTGATTGCCTGTATGATGTCTGTGGTGCTGCTGTGTCTGCCGGTATTGGCGGGCGCGGAGGGACTTGGCACCCCGACGGATATTACGCCTATCCCCACGGAGACCCCCACGGAGACCCCCACGGAAACGCCCACCGAAGCGCCCACGGAGACTCCCACAGGAACTCCGTCTGAAGCGCCGACCGAGGTTCCGACCGAGGCCCCCACAGAAATTCCCACCGAAACGCCCACGGAGGTGCCTTCGCACACGCCCTCGGCGGCTCCGACGGAGGCTCCCACCAAGGAGCCGTGGGACGAGAGCGTCTGTGACCATGCCAACGTGCATTGCGCACAAGCCCCTGCCTGTCAGGTGGAGGGCTGCACGCACATCGGCACGGACGTGTTTGGGCTGGATTATCCCCTGTGTACGCTGGGCCAATGGCTGCTGGATCAAGAGGACCGCTACTTGCGCGAGGGCGGCACGGCGAATTATGCCATGCGCCGCAGCAGCGCCGCGCTGGATCTGAACCTGGCGGACGTGACCCTGTGGCGGTCGGGTACGTATGTGATTACCGGGGGCGAGAAGCGTCCGGGCGCAAAGATCACCATTGCGAAGGATCGTATGGTGGTGCTGACCTTGCGCGGCGTGACCGCAGATCGGCTGATCCTGCAAAGCAACGTGAACCTCAGTCTTGACTTAAAGGAAATTTCCGCCCTGCAAACGCTGGAAATGCGGCAGGGTTCGGTGCTGACGCTGACCTCCGGCGGCGCGATGACCATCGCCGAGGTGGCGCGTCCTGCGGACACCAGCACGGAAGCGAATACCAAGGTATTCATTACCGGCGGCAGTCTGGACGCGAAGCTGAATGAATCCAAGGGCCGCAAGCTGTACCGCTTCGACGGCGCAGGCGCCACGGCGGTCACAGTGCAGGACAAGCCCTATCAGGCTGTGACGGCGCAGGAGGACGGCAGCTACTGTCTGTGGCTCAAGGATGCGGAAACAGGCATGGTGTGGGCGGCTGAGAAGCAGGGCGACACCCTGCGCGTGTATCAGAAGGCGCAGGGCGGCAATCAGGCCGGTGCGCTGACACAGGGGCAGGAAAACACCCTCACTCAGCCCGGCACCTATACTCTGACCGGAACCGTGGCGGCGGGCACCCGCATTGTGATCGCCAGCGAACAGGTGAAGCTGGTGCTTTCAAGCGCGGTGCTGGCACAGGATATGACGATCACCTCCGATATTCCCTATAATGTGGAGCTGATCGGCGTGAACACCGCCGCCGCAGGAACGCTGCTGCTGGGCAAGGGCACGGCGACGCTTTCCGGCGACGGCTCCCTGACCACGAACGGAACAGGCTTTGATGCGCCCGTGAACCCCGTCAGCGGCGTATGGACGCTGGGACAGGCTCCCGCAGGCTGGCAGTTGTATCCCGTCAGCGGCATTACGGGCACAGATCAGCTGATCGTAGATGAGCAGAATCGCGCGCTGTGTTGGAACGGCCAGAGCGGCGTATATCTGCCCACCCCCGCACAGGGAAGCGCCTACGTACTGACCCGCGAAAACGGTATCGTGCAGGTTTATACTACCAAGGACAACAAGCCCCTGTATCTGCTGAGTGAATCGGCGCAGGTGGACGCGGGCGACGCGGCGGCCTTTGACGTGCAGGGCGCCGGCAAAACAGTGGAGGGCGCAATCCGTGCGGCAGGCGCGGCGAACGCCAGCGCGAATTTCCTGTCCGTGCAGCTGAACGGCGGCAGCGGCGCGGCCCTACAGCTTTCGCAGGGCAAGAAGCTGACCGTGAACCTGACGGGCGACAACGCGCTTTCCGGTGCGGGTGAGCCCATCACCCTGACGGACGGCGCACAGTTGACGCTGAACTGCCAAAGCGGCCGACTGCTGCTGAAGGGGCAGACAAACCTGAACGGCATCGGCCTCACGGGCAATGTGAAGGTGGTGCCGGAAATTCCCGGCAGCTATACGAAGCTGATGCTCCGGGATGCCAGCGGCAATCCCGTGGTGAATCAGAACGTGACCCTGCGGATCAACGGACAGGACTATGCCTACGAGACCCACTATGACGGCTCCATCTATCTGTGGGGCATGACCGGGCTGACCGGCTCGGACGTGGTAGCGACCAACGGCAGCGAGGTTTACAGCGCCGTGATTTCTTCGGGCGAAACGCTGCTGGATTCCGGCGTGGAGATCAACGACGTACAGGCTGTGACGCAGACGGACGGCTCGGTAACGATCACCTTTACTGCGCCCGAGGCGGGCAGCGCGGGCGTACAGTATGTGACGGGCACGAGCGGCCAGCCCATGGCGGACTGCTATGTAGCCGAGGCCCAGCGTGCCGACGGACTTGGCAAGGTAACGCTGACGGGGCTCACCCCCGGTCAGGTGATCTCTTACCGGGTCTATGCCGCACGGACGGCGGGCGTGTCCCTGACGGCGGACAATGACGACGGCTTCCAGTTCAGCGACGTCTATACCGTTCGTGTGCTGAAGGCCTATGCGCCGGAGAAGGCGCTGGACGCGATCTACACAGGCAAGGCCTACGTGCTGCCGGTGGAGCTGCCGCAGGGCGCGACGGTGACCTATACCGGCGACCGCCTGAACCGGGACGGCGTACCGTGGTACATTGGCAAGTACACCGCTCACATTACCATTCCGGCGGGCAATGATACCTACATGCCCGGCACCTATGACGTGAAGTTCGAGATCACGCGCATTGTGGCGTACATCATCCCGGAGCCCAATCAGGAGAAGTTCGAGGGCGAGGAGGATCCCGAGTTCTTCGGCTTTACTGTATCGGGGTTGCTGGACGGCGACGAGGTATGGGGCACGCTGACCCGCAAAGAGGGCGAGGAGCCCGGCAATTACGCCTTTACGCTGGGCGGCTTGGAGGCGGAGGAATATTACACCCTGCGTCTGACGCGCGGAGCGTATGAATTTACGATTCTTCCCGGCTGGTATGACCCGGACGTGCCGCCGCTGATCCCCGGTGAAAAGCTGTATCCCGTGCGGCAGGAGATCGTGCGCAAGGATGGCCGCGCCGTGTCCGTGGTGCTGAACACGCAGGATGAACTGGTGGTGACGCACTCGAAGCTGGGCGGCGTGATCTACAGCACGGCAGACGACAAGAACCGTCCCGTCAGTCCCATTTTGCGGCACAACCCGGAGACGGACGAGGTGCTTTTGCAGCTTCGCTGTCAGCCGGAATTGAACGAGGATGGCGGCTATGTGACGGACGCAAGCGGCAAGCCGAGTTATGGCGGACGGTATTTCCGTCTGAGCTGGCTTGGTCTGCGCGGGCTGTACAATCAGGGGATTGACAGCATCAGCTTCAGTCAGGGCGGCGTACAGGTTTCGCTGCGCCTGGAGGATCTGCTGAGCGAGGCCGGTCAGACAACGATCAAGGAATTAGGCGGCGACCTGAAGCAGGTACGCTTCAAGCTGACGCTGACCCCTGCCAGTGAGCTGACGGACGTGGAAAAGGCGGCGGTCAATGCCGCGAAACCCCTGACGGACGCGTGGCGCGTATCGGTGAGCATGGTGATGGACAAGCAGGAGATTCCCTTTGAGCAGTATCTGCCCAGCCTGATGGTAGAGGCGGACGCAGAGCCCGCTGCGAAGCTGCTGACGGGCATGGACATGTACGATGAAGCGACGTTTGCGGACTTTAGCGAGCTGATGCAGGTGAACGCCTCCGGTGAAGTCTCCGCCCTCGCCAGCTCCTTCGTGATCCCCTTCCGTGAAAACGAGCTCACCCTCGTTTCCTACCCGCAGATGATGTTCACCCACCGCTACTACGCCGCCCCCCTAACCCAACCCGGCGTAGTCTTCCTGAAAAAAAGTAACGGGTGAGAACTCCGGGGGAGGCGGCTTCTCTACGAGAAGCCCCTCCCC
>USCW01000083.1 GCA_900553315.1 uncultured Eubacteriales bacterium | reverse complement strand
TGACAGAGCCGCCGCGACCTTGTGGCGCGAGGTGTTTTCGAAAGAGAATGTGAAAACAAATGATTGTTTTCACATCCTCTTTTTTGCATGTTGTGCAGGATTTTGAAAAAAGCCGGGGAAATTTGAAGGTAATAGGTGCGCTGAAGGAGGCACGCAAATGAATTGGACATTTATCACGCCGGTGGAGGAGATCGACCATCCCCGGCTATGGCGGGAATTTGCGGCGAAGGATGTTGTGAAGGCGGAGCTGCAAATCACGGGTCTGGGGCTGTACCGCGCTTTCTTGAACGGGCAGCGTGTTGGTGCGGACTACCTGACGCCCGGCTGCAACGACTATGACGCGTATCTGCGTTATCAGACGTATGATGTGACGGCGCTGCTGCAGGAGCAGAATCATCTTGAGGTATGGCTGGGCAACGGTTGGTACAAGGGCCGCTTTGGCCTGATGAGCAAGGAAAACATCTGGGGCAGTCGGTATCTGCTGGCGGCTCGGGTGACGCTGACCATGGCAAATGGCGAAGCCGTAACTGTTTCTACGGATGAAAGCTGGCAAGCCAACGCGTCGCCCGTGATGTTTGACGGCATTTATGACGGCGAAGTACGCGATGATACCCGCGATCCGGGGAAAACGGCAGCCTGCAAGGTGGTGGAAACCGCTTACAACGTGGTGGCGCAGTTTTCGCCCTGCATTCAGCAGGTAGCGGCGTTTCAGCCCAAGCTGATCGTCACGCCCAAGGGGGAGCAGGTGCTGGATTTCAGACAGAACATGGCGGGCGTTTTGCGGTATCATTCCCGGCTGCAAAAGGGGCAGAGCATCTATGTGCAGACGGGCGAGGTATTGCAGGAGGGCTGCTTTTATCGGGACAATCTACGTTCCGCCAAGTCGGAATGGCGTTACGTCTCCGACGGCGTGGAGCAGGATGTGGAGCCCATGTTCACCTTCTTCGGCTTCCGCTACGCCAAGGTCGAATCGTCTGTGCCTGTGCATCCGGAGGATTTCACGGCGATTGCGCTTTCTTCCGCACACGAAAAAAAGCTGCAGGCAGAGACGGGCTATCCCAAGCTGAATCAGCTGATGCACAACGCTTGGTGGGGGCAGCTGAGCAATTTCCTTGATGTGCCTACGGACTGCCCGCAGCGGGACGAGCGTCTCGGCTGGACGGGCGACACGCAGGTGTTCGCGTCCACGGCCTGTTATCATGCGGATTGCAAGGATTTCTATCGGAAGTATATGTGGGATCTGCGGGCTGACCAGACCATGTACTTTGATGGCAACATTCCCATGTATTCCCCATCGGTGCGGAAGGAAGGGGGGATTGGCGGTGCGGTGTGGTCGGACGCGGCGGTGATTGTACCGTGGACGGTGTACATGCACTATGGGGACAAGGCGCTGCTTCGGGAGAGCTATCCCATCATGCGGGACTACGCGGACACGCTGATTCGGCTGGATAACGCGGACGGCGGAACGCACCTGAAATTCAGCACGGCCACCTTTGGTGACTGGCTGGCGCAGGACGGCCTTTCGCCGCAGTCGGTGCGCGGCGGCACGGAGGACGCTCTGATTCAGGGCGTATACTACCGTTACGCCTTGCAGCTCACCGCCCGGGCGGCGGAGGTGCTGGGTGAGACAGAGGATGCGGCTCGTTTTGCCGAACAGGCCGAAGCGGTGTATCAGGCGCTAATGGATGAATATGTCACGCCCAACGGGCGGCTGGCCGTGGATTCGCAGACAGCGTATATCCTCGCGCTGCGCTACGGTCTCTATCGAGATCGGGAAAAGATGATCGACTGCTTCAAGCGGCGGCTGAAGCGGGACTTCCACCGCATGACCAGCGGCTTTACGGGTGCGCCCCTGCTGCTGCCCCTGCTGTTCGACTGCGGTATGGACGAGGAAGCCTTCCGAATGCTGCTGAGCGAGAGCTTCCCCAGCTGGCTGTTCGCGGTGAACGTGGGCGCGACCACGATTTGGGAGCGCTGGAACAGCCTCGATGCGAAGGGGCGCATTACGGGTATTTCCATGAACAGCCTGAATCATTATGCCTACGGCACGGTCTGCGAGGCGATCTACAGCCGCGTGATGGGTCTGCGCTGCACGGAGCCTGGCTGGAAGGCCGCCGAAATCGCGCCGCATTTGGATGGCCGCTTGGGTCATGCGGAGTTGGCGTTCCGGTCGCCCACGGGAGAGTGGAAGGTCGCGTGGGCGCTGCATGAGAACGGCAGCGCCAGCCTGACAGGTACGGTGCCCGAGGGTACGACGGCAACGCTCGTTGTGCCGGACGATCCCGAGAAGCGAGTGCTGACGCTGAAGGGCGGTGACTTTGACATAACGTGGCGACCTGCGCATGACTGGCTGCATCCTTATTCCGCAGACAGTCTGCTGATGGATTTAGCGAAGGCGCCCGAGGCGGTGCAGGTGCTGCATGAGGCCTTCCCTGAGCTGGACGCGGTTTTGGCGGATGAACGCCACGAGGCGCAGGTGATGCCTTTGCGGGACGCGGGTGAGTATATCTCGCGGGAGCATCGAGCCCATATGGATGCGGTGGATGCACGATTGAAAAAGGTGCATTGCTAAACTAAGTAAGAAAACAGCCATGGCCTGAAGGAAAAGCTTCAGGCCATGGCTGTTTTTTTCATATCAATGTTGGAGCTTTACTTCTGCGCCAGCTGCTTGCGGGCCTCGTCAATGGAGGCCTGTACGGCGCTGGGAGCGGGGCCGCCGGGGATGCTGCGACCCTCCACGCAGGTCTTCAGGCTCATCGCGTCGAACACGTCCTGCTCAAAGGCCGGATGGAAGGACTTCAATTCCTCCAAGGACAGATCCATCAAAGCGGTGTCGGCCTTGATGCAGTAATTGACCAGCTCGCCCACCACGCGGTGCGCGTCGCGGAAGGGCACGCCCTTCTTCGTCAGATAGTCGGCGCAGTCCGTGGCATTGGTGAAGCCGCCCGCCGCACCCTTCTCCATCACGTCCTCACGGAAGGTCATGGTCTGCAGCATGGCGGTGAATACCGGCAGACTCTTCAGCAGCGTATCCCGTGCGTCAAAAAAGGGCTCCTTGTCCTCCTGCATGTCCTTGTTGTAGGCCAGCGGGATACCCTTCATCACCGTCAGCAGGGAGAAAAGATCGCCGTAAACGCGGCCGGTCTTGCCGCGCAGCAGCTCGGCCACGTCGGGGTTCTTCTTCTGCGGCATGATGGAGGAGCCGGTGGAGAAAGCGTCGTCCATTTCCACAAAGTGGAACTCGGAGGAATTCCACAGGATCAGCTCCTCGCAGAAGCGGCTCAGGTGCATCATGCACAGGGACGCGGCGGACAGATAATCCAGCAGGAAGTCGCGGTCGCTCACGCCGTCCAGACTGTTCTGCGTAATGGCGGGGAAGTCCAGCAGCTCGGCCACACGCTGACGGTTCAGCGGATAGGTGGTGGCTGCCAAAGCGCCGGAGCCCAGCGGCATCACATTTGCGGCATCATAGGCATACTGAAAGCGCTTGCGATCCCGCAGGAACATCTGCACATAGGCCATCATGTAATGCGCCAGCGTCACGGGCTGAGCCTTCTGCAGGTGCGTATAGCCCGGCATGATGGTGTGCAGGTGGTTCTGCGCAATGTCCAGCAGGGTCTCGATCAGCTCATCCAGCAGCGCACGGGTCTCCGTGCAGCTTTCCCGGGCGTACATGCGGGTATCCAGCACGCATTGGTCGTTGCGGCTGCGGCCGGTATGAACCCGCTTGCCTGCGTCTCCGATCCGCTGGATCAGCAGGGTTTCTACATTCATATGGATGTCTTCCGCTTCGGTAGACCATTGAATCTTTCCCTCGCGGGCATCCGCCAGAATGCCCTTCAGGCCTTCGACGATTTTCTTTGCGTCCTCCGGCGGGATGATGTTTTCCTCGCCCAGCATGGTCGCGTGGGCGATGGAACCCAGAATATCCTGTTCATATAAGCGGGAACCAAAGCCGATGCACGCGTTGAACGCGTCCACCATGGTGTTGGTTTCCTTTTCAAAGCGTCCGCCCCAGAGCTTCATGACAACATTCCTCCTCATGTATCTTGGTGCATAAAGACCATACCACTTTTGCCGCCGTTTAGCAAGGCTATTTCACATAAATATACACAGTAAAAACGGAGATATTCAAATATACGGCATATATTCACTAAATTTGCAAAATATCTGCATAAATATTTAAAAAAGCCCTTGACAGGCGGAAAATTCTGTATTATTATAAGCCCATCAAACGAAGGAGGTTTTCCAAGATGAAAAAGGCGATTGCGTTGATTCTTTCTCTGGTCCTGATGATGAGCTGCTGTTCCGCGCTGGCTGAGGATGCCAAGCCCCTTGCTGGTAAGAAGCTGACCATTGCCCTGAGCCCCAACTTCATGTTCTTCGAGACGGTTTCTGAAACCGATCCCACCGGTTACGAGGGTCTGGATATCGACATTATCAAGGAATTGTCCGATATGCTCGGCTTTGAGTTCGAGATCGTGCCCATGAGCTTCTCCTCGCTGGTCGGTTCCCTGCAGGCCAATAGCGTGGATATGGTTATCTCCGGCATGACCGCCACCGAGGAGCGCAAGCAGATCGTTGATTTTTCCGATGTGTACTGTGTTTCCAGCGTGGGCTGCATCACCAAGGTGGATTCCGCGGTGAACACCTTCGAGGATCTGCAAAACCAGATCGTCTGCTGCTCTCAGGGCACTAACTACGAGATGATGATCGAGGACATCCCCGGCGCGACCCTCAAGACCTATCAGGGGCAGGCTGCTGTGGGCACCGCCGTTGCCGAAGCGACCGACAATGTGGTTGCGGGTCTGACCAGCATCAACGGCGCGAAGAAGCTGGCGACCACCATGCAGGATGCGGACGGAAACCCCATGCTGAAGTATTTTGCGCTGGACGGTGCTCAGGCCGATGAATACTGCATGGCCTTCCCCAAGGGCAGCGAGTTGGTTTCCGTGTTCAACGAGGGTATTCAGGCGCTGAAGGATTCCGGCAAGCTGGATGAGATGATTCAGTACTGGCTGTATTGATTCCCGAAAAAGCTTTTCATATCGGAGGGGCGAATAAGCCCCTCCGATATGCGTGTCGCAAAAGTGGCGTTGCCACTTTTGCGAGATTATCCGCCCGACCGGCATAGCCGGTCGATACGACTACAGTCTGCCGACGGGAAAATGGTTTTTCAATATTTTATTGGCAGTTTGTCCGATTTCGCCCGTTTCTTGGATTTTTGCTGATTTTTATCACAGGAAGGACTGAAACGCCGTGCAACTGGATTTTAGTATCATTCTGGATTGGCTGCCCGCCTTTGGCAGTGCGCTTCTGGTCACGCTGGAGACCACCGTGTGCTCGCTGATCGTGGGACTTTTGCTGTCCATCCCGCTGTCGCTGTGCAAAATTTCGAATATCAAGCCCCTGCAGTGGTTCGCGTTTTTCTATACCTCGGTCTTTCGGGGCGTGCCCATGCTGGTGCAGGTATTCATGATGTACTTTGGCATTCCGCTGGTGCTGCCGGTACACTTCACGGCGTTTCAGGCCGGTACGCTGGTCTTCGGTATGAACTCCGCCGCCTATATTTCCGAGAGCCTCAAGGGTGGCATCAATGCCATTGACCGCGGCCAATATGAGGCGGCCATGGCGCTGGGTGTGCATTATCCGGGCATGATGAAGGATATTATTCTGCCCCAAGCCATTAAGAGCGTGCTGCCCAGTCTGGTAAATGAGTTCATCAGTCTGCTGAAGAATACCACGCTGATTGCCTCCATCGGTCTGGTGGATATTCTGAGCGTGGGTCAGCGCATTCAGGCGCGGACGTATCGCGCCTTTGAGCCCTTCTTCGTCATTTCCGTATTTTATTACGTACTGGTGCTGGGACTGTCCTTCATGGGCAAGCTGCTGGAAAAGAAGGTGAACGCAAGTGATCGAGGTTAAGGGACTGTATAAGGACTTCGGCAGTCTGCATGTGCTGCGGGGTGTGAGCCTGAACGTGGAACAGGGAGACATTATTTCGATTATCGGCCCCTCCGGCAGCGGCAAGTCTACGCTGCTGCGCTCCATCAACCTGCTGGAAAAGCCTACCTTCGGTGAAATCTGGGTGGAGGGAAAGCTGATTACGCCCCCCGATCCCTATCTGCATTGGGATGTGATCCGCGCCTCCAAGACCTATGCCGAGCTTCGCAAGCAGGGAATGGAGGACGAACCCGCCATCATGAAAATCAAGAAGGAAGACCTGCTCAAGCCTCATGAGGGCGGCACATATCAGAAGCTGATGCGGCAGATTACGAAGGATCACTTTGAGGATTCCTATGCCGTGCGTCGCCGGGTGGGCATGGTGTTCCAGCACTTCAATCTATTTCCGCACATGACCGTGCTGGAGAACATGATTTACGCGCCCATGAAGGTGAACAAGGTGCCGAAGGACAAGGCGATTGCCAAGGCGCGAGAGCTGCTGGAGGACGTAGGAATGCTGGCGAAGGTGGATGCGTATCCCGGCAAGCTTTCCGGTGGACAGAAACAGCGTGTCGCCATTGCCCGCACGCTTGCCATGGAGCCGGATGTGGTGCTGTTTGACGAGCCGACCTCCGCGCTTGATCCGGAAATGGTCAAGGAGGTCTTGGAGGTCATTAAGAAGCTGGCGCAGCGCGGCATGACGATGGTGCTGGTGACGCATGAAATGGGCTTTGCCCGCGAGGTGTCGGATCGCATCTGTTTCTTGGACGAGGGAAAGCTGATCGAGGATGCGCCGCCGGAGGTATTCTTTTCCACCCCGAAGAGCGAGCGGGCGAAGGCGTTTTTGGACAAGGTGCTGTAAGAAAATATGGAAAAAAGCAGACGGTGCGGGGAGAGCGTGCCGTCTGCTTTGAGTTTTGGTGTGGGGAGTGGGGAAGGCAACACACCGGCGGGATTCAGAATGTTGCTGGTGAGAGTTTCGTGCGTCTGCGGACGCACGAGTTCCTTTCCCGCAGGGGAAAGGAACCAAAGGCTGCCGGG
>USCW01000082.1 GCA_900553315.1 uncultured Eubacteriales bacterium | reverse complement strand
TTCGGGAGGGAGCGCGAGGGAGGGGACTTTTCTCAAGAAAAGTCCCCTCCCTCGCAATCGCAATATTATTTATTATCGTACCCCAGCGTCCTTAAATCGTCCATGCGGTTGCGCCAGTCGGGACGCACCTTGACCCAGAGCTTCAGGTTGACGTGCAGACCGAGAAGCTTCTCAATGTCCGCACGCGCCTCACTGCCAATCTGCTGAAGCATCGCACCGTGCCGACCAATGATGATCCCCTTGTGCGCATCCCGCTCACAGTAAATGGTGGCGTGAATCTCCATGAAATCGTCGTTTTCCTTGTTCATCGCCATCATTTCCACACCAATGCCGTGGGGCACCTCGTCCCGCAGGTGCAGCAGCGCCTTCTCACGAATCAGCTCCGCACAAATCTGCCGCTCCGGTTGATCCGTCATCATGTCGTCCGGGAAATACTTCGGCCCCTCCGGCAGCTTCTGCGCCAGTTGTGCCTCCAACTCCGCTAAACCGTCCCCCGTCTTTGCGCTGATCGGAATGATCGCATCATATCCCGCATCCGAGAAGGACGCAATCAGCGCCAGCAGACGATCCTTCGGCACTAAGTCGATCTTGTTCAGCGCCAACACCTTCGGCACCTTCCGCTGTCCCATCTCCAATACGATCTTTCGATCCTGCTCGCCTACCTGCGTCACATCCACCAGCGCCAGCAGCCCGTCCATGCCATCCATGGCGTCCTTCACCGACTGCATCATGCTCTCCCCCAACTTCGTCCGGGGATGGTGAATACCGGGCGTGTCCAGAAACACGATCTGATAATCCGCCCGCGTCATCACACCCATAATCCGGTTGCGCGTCGTCTGCGGACGGTTGGAAACGATCGCTACCTTTTCGCCCACAAAGGCGTTCATCAACGTGGACTTACCCACGTTCGGGCGACCCACGATCGTAATAAACCCAGAATGAAATGCCATATTTTTAACCTCTTTATCTCTTGATTTTATGCCTCATCCGGCAGATCCTTTGGCCCAAAGCCATGGGGCAGCAGCGCCGTCAGGGGTGCTTCATCCACCTGACTGTCCCCCCACGTCACCATCACACGAATCCCCGGTGCAAACTCGTTCAGCACCTGACGGCACGCGCCGCAGGGCCACGGCGCAGATCCTTCCGCCGCAATGGCAATAGTCGTGAACTCCGTCGCACCCTCGCTGATGGCCTTGAACATGGCCGTCCGCTCTGCGCAGTTTGTCAGGCCGAAGGACGCGTTCTCAATGTTGCACCCCTGAAATACCCGACCGTCCGCGCACAGCAGCGCCGCACCCACCTTGTACTTGGAATAGGGCGAATAGCTCCGTTTCATGGCCGCACGCGCCAGCGCCAGCAGCGCCTCGTCGCTGACCTGCCCGTCGCCGTCCCGGCTCATGCCGACCGCATTCAAAATTTTTTCTTCCATCGCACGCATCTCCCTCTTCTCGTCCTCCACCATGTGGTCGTAACCCATCAGGTGGCAAATGCCATGCACCAGCAGATAGGCCGCTTCCCGCTCCGGGGAATGACCGTACTCCTGCGCCTGTGCCAGCACATGCGGCACGGAAATAATCAGATCGCCCAGCATACATGCGTCCAGCTCGTCGTCCAGCTCCCGACGTAAAAGCTTGTCCGCGTGCCCCGCCGTGACTCCCTTAGGATAGTTCACCGTGGGAAAGGACAACACGTCCGTCGCCCGATCCGTGTCACGATATTCCCGATTAATTTCGTGAATCGCCTCGTCGTCGCACAGGCGCACGCTGACCGCACAGGATCGTGTCACGCCCTCCGCCCACAGGGCACAGTCCGCCGCCGTCTGCATCAGCGACAGCCACGCGGGCTCCACCTCCGTATCAATCTCCCACAGCAGAATCATGCTCTTCCTTCCCTTCTGCCTGTTCAGGCACCGCCTCTTCTGCCGCAGCTTCCTCCTTCGGTGCCTCCTGCGCTTCCGGCTCCTGCGTAGGAGCTTCCGCAGTCTGCTCTGCCGCAGTCCCTGTCTTTTCCTCCGCAGGCTTCTCCGTCGCCGCTTCCTGTGCCTTGGCCGCCTGCTCCTGTGCTTCCTTCTCGTGCTCGTTGATGAAGAACGCATCACGCTTGGGCACCGGCGTGGTCGGATACTCGATCCGCTCATGGAACACGCCGTTCAATACCTTGGCAAAGGCTTCGCAGATGCCGTCAATATCCTGCAGCGTCAACGGCGAATTGCTCAGCTGACCGTCCTCCAGCTTGCCCCGCACCAGCCGCTCAATGAACCGCTCGATAGCTTGGGGCGTTGGATCGGGCATGGAACGCACCGCCGCCTCGATGGTGTCCGCCAGCATAACAATGGCGCTCTCCTTGCTGGACGGGCGCGTACCGTCGTATCGGAAGTCCGCAATGTCCACGGGCTTGCCGTTCGCCTGCTGCAATGCCTTGTGATAGAAGAACATCACCGGCGTATCGCCATGATGCTCCACAATGATCTTCTGAATTTCCTGCGGCAGACGGTATTTCTGCGCCAGCTGCAAGCCGTCCCGAGTGTGGCTGGTCACAATGGCTGCCGACACATAGGGGTCGGTGTGATCGTGGGGATTTTCGCCCATCTGATTTTCCTTGAAATACAACGGACGCTTCAACTTACCCACATCATGGAAATAAGCGCCTGTCCGAGCAAGCAGCGGATTTGCGCCGATCTTCTCCGCCGCAGCCTCCGCCAGATTCGCCACGATGATGGAATGGTGATAGGTGCCCGGCGCTTCCAGCAGCAGCCTGCGCAGCAGCGGCTGATTGGGGTTCGCCAGCTCCAGCAGCTTGCTGGGCGTCGCCAAATTAAAGGTTGTTTCAAACACCGGCTGCAGGGCCACCGCCATCAGACCGCTGACCACGCCGCTGCCCATGCTCCACGCCGCATAGTTCAGCACCATGGCCATGTCGCCGGAGGTCATCAGACCCATGGCCGTCATCAGCGCCAGATTGCAGCCCGCAACCACCAGCCCACACAGCACCACCCGCACCCTTTGCGGCTTGCCCTTGAGGAACAGCGCCGAGAACATGCCGCTGATAATGCCCATGACCATCAGGTGAACCATAGCCGTGGCGTAGTTGCTGTTGCCGCCCGCCGTCACGCCGCTGACCAGCAGCGTTATCGGCACCGTGACCGCCACACCCACCGGAGCGCCCAGCAGACTCGTCATCAGCATGGAGGCCATGGTAATGGGCGCAAGATACACGTTCACGCCCTTGATGCACAGCATACTTACACCCATGGTGATAACCAGCACGGTCATCAGCACCAGCAGCGCCCGCAGGTCATGCAGCGTCTCCGGGGACAACAGCCGCAGCAGCACCACCAGCAGCAGTACGCTGGCCAGCACCAGCAGCGCCGCACCGACGTAGACGTTATAGTCGTATTCGTTATCCTTCAGCATGCCCAGCGAGCGAAGCATCTCCACCTGGTTCTTGGTGACGCGCTCGCCCTCGCGGATGATGTTCTGTCCCTGCAAATAGACCACGGGCTCCACAGATTCCCGCGCCTTTTCCTGTGCCAGTGCCGTAGCCTCCTGATCGATGACCATGTTCGGCGCAACGCACATCTTCAATACCATGGGCACAATGTACTGCATCAGGTCCGCGTCCACGATAAAGCCCACGATCTGCTGAATATTATTGATGGACTGCGTCACCTGTCCCTCGCGGATGGTGGTGTTCAGCGCGTTCCGCACCGAGGTCGTCACCGTGGCGATCATGTTCTCCATGGTGGTCGTATCTGTGCGGAGCAGCACCTCCACCTGCTTATCCGTCAGCGCGACTTCCTTCAACAGCCCCTGCGCGTATTCCAGCTCCGTCTCCGTGAAGGTGCGGCTGGCCGTCTCCTCCTCGCTCTCGCCGTCCTGCCGCAGCGTCAGACCGTACTGCTGCACAATGCGCAGCTCGTCAAAGACCGCCGCGAGGTGCTGCATCACCTCGTCGCTGGCCCCTTCCTTCAGGTGATAGGTAGGCTCTGTCGCGTCTGCGGCGGCCTGGCGGCGATTCTCCGTCGTCAGCTCATCCACCACGTCCTTGGTGGCGGTGATCGTCTGATGCGAGATCGCGCCCACCCGCAGGCTGTAGCGCTGGGGCGCGCTTGCCGCGCAGAACAGCACAAAGACCAGCAGCGCCCCCACCGCGACCACCAGCGTACACTTCGCGTCCGCGCTGCGCAGCCATTGGCCCAGGCTCCTGCGTCCCGACCGTCTGCGATTTCTTTCTCCGTGCCTTTTTGCCCGCATTACGCATTCTCCTTTGCACGACGGTTATACGCGTCGTATGCGTCCACGATCTGCTGCACCAGCTCATGCCGCACCACGTCGCGGCTGCTTAACTGGGCGATGCCGATGGCGGGGATGTCCTTCAAAACCTCGATAGCCTCGCTGAGTCCAGACCGCCGCCCGCCGGGCAGATCAGTCTGGGTCAGGTCGCCGGTCACAACGGCCTTGGAATGAAAGCCCAAGCGGGTCAGGAACATCTTCATCTGTTCCGTCGTGGTGTTCTGCGCCTCGTCCAGAATAATGAACGAATCCGACAGCGTGCGTCCGCGCATATACGCCAGCGGAGCCACCTCCACCACGCCGCGCTCCACCAGCTTCTGATAGCTGTCCACGCCCATCATGTCATACAGCGCATCATACAGCGGCCTCAAATACGGATCTACCTTCTGGGTCAGATCGCCGGGCAGAAAACCCAGCTTCTCTCCGGCCTCCACCGCAGGACGCGTCAGCACAATGCGCTCCACTTCCTTGTTTTTCAGCGCCACCACCGCCAGCGCCATGGCCAGATACGTTTTGCCCGTGCCCGCAGGGCCTACCGCAAAGGTCAGATCATGATCGCGGATAGACTGCACATATTCCTGCTGACCCAGCGTCTTGCAGCGAATCTGCTTGCCCCGGTGCGTCACCGCCACCACGCTCTTGAGCATGTCGTCAATCAGATCGAGCTTGCCGTCCCGTGCCAGCGCGATTGCGTAGCGAATGCGGGAGCGATCCACAAGCTCCCGGCGGCGAAGCATTTCCACCAGCTTCTCCATCACCGCCACCGCCAGCTCCACGTTTTCCGCGTCGCCGCTGACGATCAGCTCATTCCCCCGCAGCGCCACATGCACATTGCATTCCTGCTCTACCACCGCCACGTTCTGGTCGTTCAAGCCAAAGAGAGACATATAGGCATCCATGGACTCCATAGACAGCGTCATCTGTTTTGCCTGCGTCAATTCGGTTGCTTCCTCCTATTCTTCTCGCCGCAAGCCTGCCGCCGACGCGATACGTCCGCGACCCCGTGCGGCCATGCGGGTCAGGAAGCATCGCCCCGCTCCCGCGCCTGACCAATATCGATCCTGCGCTCGCCCACGGCAGATGCCTCCAATATCTCATCTTCTATCATACAATAATCTACCCATTTGTCAACGAAAACCTCGCCATAGCCCACGCGCCGGGCCAATGCCCGCAGGGCCGCCAGCCCCGCCTCGGCCTTTGCTTCGTCTAAATCGCGCATTTGCGTCGTGATCCGCGCTTCAAGACATTCCTCGCGCCGCACCCATAGGGGAAAGAACAGACCGCCCAGCGGCAGCTCCTCCGCGTGAATATCCGCCTGTGCAAACGTGTCCTCCTCCATGCCCCATAAATCGAACCACGGACTCCGCACCGTCTGCCGCAGCAGCTTTTTCCCGGTATACTCCGTCTGCTTCTCCCGAAGAGATACCCGCACCGTCGCGCCGTCCCATACGCGGGCCATGACTGTCCCCCGAGCGGACACAGGCCGCACAGTCTCCGCACCGTCCCGCTCCTCGCCGGCAATCAATACCTGTCCCTTGCGCACCACATCCCCCGGCTTGCATCGGGCCGTTCCCGCCACCGGCACTACGCTGACGATCACACCGTCCCGGCTGGCCACCACATCCCGGCTGCCGTGCCAATCCACAGTATGCCCCTTCGGCGTGCCCTCCACCAGCCGCACGCACAGCGCCGTTCCCCGCCAGCCTACCTCCACCCACGCCACCTTGGGATAGCGCCATTCCAGTGCACCCCGCAGCGCCGCAGTATCCACGCTGCTCTTCCAAACGAAGGTCCGCACGCCCGCTTCAGTCAAGTAAGCCCGCACGTCCCCCGCGTAGCTTCCCGCATCCAGCACCTCCACCGTCCACACCCATTGCAGCGCCACGCACACTCCCGCCAGAGCCAGCGCCAACAATGCCGCCAGCGGCCACCTGCGCCGAAGCCGCTCCCACAGACGATTTGCGCCCACCGCCTCCAAGGGCGTGAACAGCCAGCCTCCCTGCCGCGCCAGCGCTTCCAGCGCTGCCATGTGTTCCTCTGCCGTCACGCCCGTCAGCGTTCTGCCGAAGCGCCGCGCGCCCTTCAAAGGGATGCCGCTGTCCGCCGCCGCACGAAGGTATCGTTCCAGATTCAGCCCCTCCACCTGAAACCGCCGCCCATACAGCTTTTTCATTTGTTTCTTCCCTGCCCTTCCAGACGCACGCCGTCAATGCCGCCCCCAATGCGCGCCTCCTGTGCGGAATAATGCAGGAACCGCAGCGCCCGCCCGGTGATCGTCGCTTGTCCGCCTGCTGTGCGAAACACGATGCAGTCCTCCTGATAGATAACAACACCTTGATGCTGCTCGATACGAACCTCTTCATTGCCCAGCAGCGTGATACGCGGAATATTCCCCGTGACCTCCGGGGGAAACAAGCTTCCCTGACGCATGGTTGCTTCACCTCGCCCTGTGCTGTGTCAGAAAAGCATATGCGCACAGGATGTATTCAAGACTTCCCCCGTATGCGCCCGCCCCCTTCGGTGCATCTTAATTTGAGAACAATACGCCTGCTGATCGGAGGGGTTGCCCATGCTGAGCCTATGGATTGCCGTGATCGGTCTGACGCTGCTTGGGGCGCTCACTCTCACGGTGCTGCTTCATCGTTCGTCAAGGCTGGTTCGTCCCGCGACGTCCGCCCTGTCCGCGCCCCGTCTGCACGGAGACGCGCTGGACGCGCATTTGACCCGCCTCGGCCGGGAGCTCCAGCCGAAGGGC
>USCW01000081.1 GCA_900553315.1 uncultured Eubacteriales bacterium | reverse complement strand
TCTGGGGGGAGAGGCGCTTCTCTCAGAGAAGCGGCCTCTCCCCCCAGCGTCCCCCCAAAACGTACTTTCTTCGGGAGGGAGCGCGAGGGAGGGGCTTCTTGAAAAGAAGCCGCCTCCCTCGCATCTATCTATTTTATTTAGGAGGTTTTGCTTTGTTTGCAGGGGCGTTTTTGGCGGGGGGAGTTTTGCAGATTAGGTGGCTGCTGCCGAGACATCGACCGCTGAATCGGGTGTGGATGGGACTGTGCTTGGGACTGCTGGAATTGATGTGGCTCCCGGCGCTGGCGGCGTTCGCGCTGTCGTTCGGCATGGCCGCGCACGCCTGCGCGTTAGCGGCCATGATCCTGCTGACCGTGGGCGCTTACTTTGCACGGGATCGACACACCGCGAAAGCATGGGACGCGGAGGAAACAAGACAGCTTCGGCAAGCGCTGCTGTTTGTGCTGCCGCTGACCGTGTTCTCCGCTTATCTGCAATATACCCATACCATCCGCGTCGCGGCGGACGGCTCCTATCACGTGGGTCAAAGCACCTATGGCGACCTCGCCATGCACCTGTCCTTCATTACCTCCTTGAAAAACGCAAAGTTCCCGCCGGATTACGCCATCTTTCCAGGTCAGCGGCTGTCGTATCCCTTCTTGGCAGACAGCCTGTCCTCCACCTTTTATTTGATGGGGTGGAGTCTGCAAATGAGCGTCATCGTCCCCGGCACACTCATGATGGCTCTGTGCTATCTGGGCGTGCTGCTGCTGGCGCGGGAAATGACGCTGGGCAAGAAAACCATCCTGCTGGCGGCGATGCTGTTCTTTTTGAACGGCGGTCTGGGCTTTCTGTATGACTTCGATCAGGCGGCAGGGTTCGAGAGCGACGGCTCTTTGACGGTGCTGGCACGGCTGAAAAATATTTTGGAGGGCTATTATAAAACGCCCACCAATCAGCCCGAACCCAATAACCTGCGCTGGAGCAACCTCATTGCCGACCTGCTGGTGCCTCAGCGTACCTTGCTGGGCGGCTACTGCATGGTCATTCCCTGCTTTTATCTGCTGTATACAGCCTTTGATCCACGTAAACGTGCGGAGCTGGGCGGCGGACGGGCGGTAGCCCTGCTGGGCGTGTGGGGCGGTGCGCTGCCGCTGATCCATACCCATTCCTTTCTTGCGCTGGGACTCTGCTCGGCGGGCATGATGCTCTACGACGCTTTCCATGACCCGGAACGCGCAAAGCAGATGAAGCGCTACCTCCTGTATGGCGGCATTGCCGTGGTGCTGGCTGCGCCGCAGCTGATCTGCTTTACCTTCCGTCAGGCGCTGACGGGGACGGGCGTGGGCGGCTCCTTTCTGAAGCTCCAATTCAACTGGGTCAATAATCCCCGGGGCGCAGGAATGCGGGATTTCTACCTGTGGTTCTATATCAAGAATATCGGTCTGCCGTTTATTGCGCTGCTGTGCGCTCTGACGGAAAAGGACAGCCGCACCCGGCGTATCGCCGCAGGCGCCTTTGCGATTTTTATCGCGGCGGAGCTGGTACGTTTTCAGCCCAATGAGTACGATAATAATAAGCTGTTCTACCTGTGGTATCTGCTGTGTGCCATGCTGGTCAGCGATTGGCTGGCGAAGGTGTGGCGGCGGTTGAAGGGTCTGCGGGGTCGCTGGGTGCTGGCAGGCTTTACGGCGGTGTGCCTGTTCCTGTCGCCGGTGCTGACCCTGTGGCGGGAGGCCGTGAGCGATTATCAGGCCTTCTCTGCGGGAGCCGTGGAGGCGGGGGAGTACGTCCGTGACAATACCCCGGAGCACAGCGTGTTCATGACGGGTACGCAGCACTTGAACCCGGTGAGCTCGCTGGCGGGGCGCACGATCATCTGCGGGCCCGACCTGTGGCTGTATTATCACGGCATCAATACCGAGGAGCGCAAGGCGGAGATCGCCGCGTTTTATACTTCTTCGGAGGAAAATGCCGAGGTTTTGCAGAAATATGACGTGAGCTACATTTACGTAAGCAGCTATGAGCGCGGAAGCTACGATGTGGACGAGGAAGCGCTGGAGCGGCTGTACATAAAGGTGTTTGAAAATATGGAATGCACGATCTATCAGGTGCCGGAGGGCTGAGGCATGGAACGTTTTCTGCTTTATTCATTGGAACGGCAGCGGCCTATCCGCCTGATATTCCAGCGGGACGGACGTATCTGGCAGCGCAAGGTGCAGGTGCTGGCGCTGAACGAAAATACCGTGCGCCTGAGCTCCGTCCGACCGCGGGAGGAATGGGAGATGCCCCGGGAGGATCTGCTGGGCGCGGAATATGCGCCGGGGGACGAGGGGCAGGAGTAAGGAGGATACAGCATGTTGGATCAGGTGTGCGGCCCGGTGACGGGCGTGAACCTGGAGCATATGACGCCGCTGATGCTGCCGTGGACGCAGGATCCGTGGGGCGAGATGCGTCCGCCTGTGTCGGTGGAGGCCATGCGCATGAGCGCAGAGCTGGCGGCGGCGACGTATCACATGGAGATCGAGCGCTGGCTTCAGGCGGGGTGGCGGGACGTGACCATTCAGGTGGACAACGACCTGCTGACAGATTTCCTGCCTCGATACGCGTCGGGGACGGTGAACCGGCTGACGACCGGCTGGCGGATGCACCGCGTGCGAGCCAAGATGCAGCAGCGCAATCCCATCGGTCAAATGGCGGGGGCTCTGCGGCAGATTAAGCAGAGCGACACGGGCAAGGTGCTGGTGATGCTGCATCCCGCGCCCATGGGTCGCTATGTGGTGGCTATCAGTTTTATGGGCACGGGCACTCGATTCTATGACTGGTTCTCAAATTTTCGTATGACCAGCCAGGAAGGCATCCACAAGGGCTTTTTGCAGCTGGCTCGACAGTTTGAGGGCAACGAGGAGAAAATTCTTTTTCCAGCCACGGCCAAGGAATTGGGGCTGGAAAAGCTGACCCTGCGGCAGGTCATCAAGGAAGCTGCTCAGCCGAACAGCCGCTTTGTGCTGTGGCTTAGCGGTCACAGTCAGGGCGGTGCGGTCATGCAGGTGTGGGCGTATCATAAGCTGCATGAGGACGGTGTGCTGCCGCATCATCTGCTGGGCTATGGCTTTGCCAGTCCTACGGCCTTTGAGGGGCGTGCGGTGCCGAAGCCCTCGGCCTATCCGCTGTATCATGTGCTGAACGGCGACGATCTGGTGCCGCGCATGGGCGCGCAGATCCATTTGGGGATGTGCCTGTATTACCCCACGGACGTGGAACTACGCAGTCAATGCTACGCTTGGCCGCGTGATGCGGAATCTGTGAAACGCCGCAAGGCGGTGTATCCCATCCTTGCAAAAATGACGGACACGCCCAGCTGCATCATTGCCGGACTGGCGTATTTGGAGGCGCTGGCGGATCAGCCCACCGAGGACATGCTGGAGGGCCTCGCGGTGCTGGGCATGGAGCATTTGCCGCTGGAGCGGGTGATTAACGCGGCAGATTCCCGCGTGGACGACCTGATGCGGTTCTTCCGGCGGAAGATCACCATGGCCTATGTCAGCATCACCGGCGAGGAGATCAATTTAAAGGCCGTTGCGATGCTGAAGGAGCAGATTCTCGTGCTGATTCGTCAGATGGGCGTGAAGGGTATTGCCACGGCGCTGATGGAAATGATGAACTGGGCGCATAAGATGAAGCTGGGACAAGGCGCGTCCATCGCGGCCTATCCCTATATCACGCTGTACGGCGTGGAGCGTCTGCGGCCCTTCGTGTGGCAGGGCGGTGTCCATCCCTTCAGGCGCTACGCGGGCGCGGTGGAGGAGATTGCGCCGGAGGCCATGAGTATCTCGGCGCTGGTGGTGCGCCGCCGGGCGCTGCCCGCACGGATCAACCGTCATCCCCGTACGTATACCCAGACTCATCGCGGAACGCGGCGCGCACTTCCGCTGCCGACACAGTATGGCGGGCGGCATCCCGGGGAGCGCGTTGTGCGGGTGAAGGAGTAAGCCGTGGAGAAGCACGCAATCTTGAACCTTGCGGCGGCGGTGCTGTTGGTGATGAACGTGCTGTCCTTCTCCCTGATGGGCGCGGACAAGCACCGTGCAAAGCAAGGCAAATGGCGCATTCGGGAGCGGACGCTGCTGACGGCCTCCGCACTTTTCGGTGCGCTGGGTGGGCTGCTGGGCATGAAATGCTTTCATCACAAGACGCTTCATAAACAGTTCGCCGTGGGCATTCCGGTCATGCTGGCGGTGCAGCTTGCGCTGCTGGTCTGGCTGTGCGTTCGGTGCTTTGCGGCATAAGACGGAGGCAGGAAACCTTGACGCTGTTGGATAACGAACAGGCGAATGCGGCTCCAGCTTCGCCGCTGGCGGATCGGATGCGGCCGCGGACGCTGGATGAATTCATTGGACAGGGGCACATTATCGGCCCGGGGCGGCTGCTTCGGCGGGCCATTGAGGCCGACCGGCTGACCTCGTCCATCTTTTACGGGCCGCCGGGGTGCGGCAAAACCACGCTGGCCTCCATTATTGCGCGGGCGACCAGTGCCGCTTTTGTGCAGCTCAACGCCGTGACCAGCGGCGTGGCGGACGTGCGCGAGGTGCTCAAGGCCGCGAAGGAGCGCCGCGTGATGACCGGACAGGCGACCTATCTGCTGCTGGACGAATGCCACCGGTGGAGCAAGGCGCAGAGCGACAGCATTCTTCCTGCCATTGAGCAGGGGCTGATCCGCTTCATCGGCTCCACCACGGAGAATCCCATGGTCGCCATGACCCCGGCGATTGTCAGCCGGTGCCGGGTGTTCCGGTTCCGTCCCTTGACCGAGGCAGATGTGATCCTCGCCATGCGCCGGGCGCTGGCGGATAAGGAGCGGGGCTTCGGCAACGTGCGGGTGGACATGGCGCAGGAGGCTTTTCAGCACATTGCGCGTATCGCCAACGGCGACGTGCGGACGGCGCTGGGGGCGGTGGAGCTGGCGGTGCTGACCACTCCTGCGGCGGAGGACGGCGCGATTCACATCGACCTGTCCGTGGCGGAGGAAAGCATTCAAAAGCCCATGCTTCGGTGCGACGAGAGTCTGTATTACGATATGCTTAGCGCCTTCTGCAAGTCTCTGCGGGGCTCGGACAGCGATGCGGCGCTGGCGTGGTTTGCGCGGCTTTTATATGCCGGGGTCGATCCAAGGCTGATTATGCGGCGCGTGATGGCGCACGCCAGCGAGGACGTGGGCTTAGCCAATCCCATTGCTATGTTACAGGCGGCTGCTGCCGCACAGGACTTGGAATTTATGGGAATGCCCGAAGCTCGTCTGCCCATGGCGCAGGCCATCATTGCCGTATGCGAGAGCCCCAAGTCCAACAGCGTGTGCGCTGCGGTAGACGCGGCCATTGCCGACGCGGAGAAGGGCGGCTTCGGCCCGGTGCCCGTGCATCTGCGGGATACACATTACGCGGGACATGAGCGGCTGGGAAGCGGCGAGGGCTACAAATATCCCCACGATTTTCCCGGCCATTGGGTCAAGCAGGAATACATGCCCCCGGAGGTGCGGGGCCGGAAATATTACAAGCCCTCGGAGATGGGGCATGAAGACGTGATTCGCAAAAATCATCTGGTCAGGGAGGGACGCAAGCCGTGAGAAGAGAACGCAATCTCGAAGTCAAAAAAGCGTCCATGCTGGCGATCGTCATCAACGCCCTGCAGATTTTGCTGGTGTTTGTGATTATGCTGTACATGTACATCACCCCTGGCGAGGCGGCGGATATGCCGCTGATACGGGTGTTGGTGGGCGTGGCGGCGCTGGTAGTCATCTGGGGCGCGGTGATCGACATCCGCGACGCGCTGTCCAGTCGGCAACTGCTTCAGCAGCTGGACGACATGGACGATACCATTGTGGCGCAGGAGGAGTTGAACAATGCCCTTCGCGCCCAGCGGCACGACTTTCTGAACCATTTGCAGGTGGTATACAGTCTCATCGAAATGAAGGATTACAAGGAGGCCAACGAGTATATCGAGAAGGTATACGGCAGCATTGCTTCCCTGGGTAAGGTGCTCCGCACGGCGAACCCGGCCATCAATGCGTTGCTGCAGGTGAAGCTGGCGGTCTGCGAGAAGGCGGGGATTCAGGTGACGCTGAACATTCGCTCGGCGTGGAAGAATCTGCCCATTCCCGGCTGGGAGATGTGCAAGGTGCTGGGCAATCTGCTGGACAACGCCATTGACGCCTTGGAGGAGGTATCCGACCGCAAGCTAACGCTGACGCTGACCGAGGATTTGAAGTCCTTTCGTTTCAGCGTGGAGAACAACGGCCCCATGATTCCCGTGAAGCTGCAAGGTACGATTTTTCAGCCGGGAATTACCACCAAGGCCTCCGGTCATGGGATGGGGTTATACATTGTGCGCCGCACCCTGCAGGACTGGGGCGGCGATGTGAAGCTTGTCAGCGACGACAAGCATACGGAATTTGCGGGCTTTGTGCCGCGAGAAATCAGGACGCAGGACAAGACCCGGAAGGATAAAAAGTAATTCGAAAAGGAGCGGAAAATCATGGATGCGATGACTTGCTTGCTGACCCGTCGGAGTGTGCGTTCCTATCAGAATCGTCAGGTAGAGGAAGAGAAGCTGCAAAAGGTATTGGAGGCGGGCATGTATGCGCCCACGGGGATGAACACGCAGTCCCCGATCATGGTGGTGGTGCAGGACAAGGCGACCCGCGATCAGTTATCGCGGATAAACGCGGCTGTGATGAACGGCAAGGGGGATCCCTTTTACGGTGCGCCCACGGTGATCGTTGTGCTGGCGGACACGGCGGTTGCGTCCACCGTATGGCGGCAGGACGGCAGTTTGGTGATGGGGAATTTGATGAATGCGGCTCACGCGGAGGGCTTGGCCTCCTGCTGGATTGACCGGGCCTATGAGGAATTCCAGACCGAGGAAGGCAAGGCGCTGCTGAAGAAGTGGGGTCTTCCGGAGACCTGCGCGGGTGTAGGTCACTGCATTCTGGGCTATGCCGACGGTGATCTCCCTGCCCCCAAGCCCCGCAAAGAAAACTACATCGTGAGAGTGTAAAATTAGGAGATATGCGAGGGAGGCGGCTTCTTTTCAAGAAGCCCCTCCCTCGCGCTCCCTTCCGAAG
>USCW01000080.1 GCA_900553315.1 uncultured Eubacteriales bacterium | reverse complement strand
ATCTGACGAAAAATTCATTCGCCTCCGCACCAACTCATTTGTGCGGTAGTGCCTTAAGCAGCCTTGCGGCATACAGTTGTAGGTTCAGGGACAATGCGGGGCATCGCCGCCAAACGAAACGTGTTTTAGCCGACGCGGACGGGTTTGTCAAGCGGCGAAATTTGACGTACAAGCAAAAATTTTCTCTGCTGTGCGCGGCATACGGCGCGTTTTTCGACCGGTCGGGCAGTTGACCTTTTTCGCCGCGCATGGTACATTATAAAGAGGGATTGTCCTAAAGGAGGATGCTTGTTTGTTTGACCGGAAGATCGAGGAAATGATCGAGCAGGTGCAGAAGCCTGCACGTTATATCGGCGGCGAAATGAATACCGCAGTCAAGGCGTGGGAGGACGCAGAGGTGCATTTTGCCTTCTGCTTCCCGGACACCTATGAGGTGGCCATGTCGCACCTTGGCATGAAAATTCTTTATGCGATCATCAACGCCCAGCCTTGGGCGCTGTGCGAGCGCGTGTGTATGCCTTGGATCGATATGAAAGAACTGATGGAGCAGAACGGCGTGCCGCTGTTTTCGCTGGAAAGCCGCACACCCCTGAATCAGTTCGATCTGGTGGGCTTCACCCTGCAATACGAGATGAGCTATACCAATATCCTGACCATGCTGAAGCTGGGCGGCGTGCCGCTGCATACCGCAGAGCGCGGCATGAACGATCCTATCGTTTGCGTGGGCGGACCCTGCGCCTTCAATCCGGAACCGCTGGCGGATTTTGTGGACGCGGTCATGATCGGCGACGGCGAGGAGCAGATCGTCGAGTTCACGCAGGCGGTACGGGAATGGAAGAAGAGCGGCAAGCCCCGCGTGGAGTGTCTCAAGGCGCTGGCGAAGATCGAGGGCGTGTACGTGCCCTCCTTCTATGACGTGACCTATCACGAGGACGGCACCATTGCATCCTTTACGCCGAACTGCCCGGAGGCTCCCGCCATCGTGCGCAAGCGCATCCTGCTGGACATGGACAAGGCGTTTTACCCCACGGAAATTCCGGTGCCCTATACGGAGATCGTGCATGACCGCATCATGCTGGAGATCATGCGCGGCTGTACCCGCGGCTGCCGCTTCTGTGAGGCGGGCATGCTGTACCGTCCCGTGCGGGAACGCAGCGTGCCTCATTTGATGGAGCTGGCTCGGACGCTGGAAAAGAGCACCGGCTACGAGGAAATCAGCCTGTCCTCCCTGTCCAGCGGCGACTATTCCTGTCTGCCGGAGCTGGTGCATGATCTGATGACGGAATTCAAGGAAAAGCGCGTCTCCGTCAGTCTGCCCAGTCTGCGGATTGACAGCGTGCTGAAGGATTCGCTGGAGGAGACCCAGCAGGTGAAAAAGTCCAGCCTGACCTTCGCACCGGAGGCGGGCACCCAGCGTTTGCGCGACGTCATCAACAAGGGCGTGACGGAGGAAGACCTTGTGGGCAAGGTGACGGACGCTTTCGAGGGCGGATGGAGCAGCGTGAAGCTGTACTTCATGATTGGTCTGCCCACGGAGACGCTGGAGGATCTGGACGGCATCGGCCATTTGGCGCAGGTGGTCAATCAGGCCTATTTCAAGGTGCCCAAGGAGAAGCGGGCACGCGGTCTGCGCGTGACGTGCAGCGCGTCCAGCTTTGTCCCCAAGCCTTTTACGCCCTTCCAATGGGAGCCGCAGAATACCCAGCAGCAGATCAAGGACAAGCAGGCCTATCTGCGGGACGTACTGCGCCGCATCAAGGGCGTGAACTTCAACTGGCACGAGCCGGAGGTCAGCTATTTGGAGGCGTGCTTCTCCCGGGGCGACCGCCGCATTGGCCGGGTTTTGGAACGCGCCGTGGAAAAGGGCTGTCTGCTGGACGGATGGAGCGAGCAGTTTAAGTTTGACAAGTGGATGGAGGCCTTCGCGGACTGCGGCCTTGATCCGGAATGGTACGCCTATCGCCGCCGGGGCAAGGATGAGATTTTGCCTTGGGACTTCATCGACGCGGGCGTGACCAAGTCCTTTCTGTGGCGGGAGAAGGAACGCGCCGAGCGGGCGGAGGTCACGCCGGACTGCCGCAAGGGCTGTCAGGGTTGCGGTCTGCGCCGCTTCGAGGGGGTGTGCAGAGAATGAGAATGCTGGCGGTATTCACCAAAGGCGAACGTCTTCGCCATATCGGCCACCTCGATCTGATGCGCGCCATGCAGCGTGCCTTGCGCCGGAGCGAGCTTCCCGTGAGCTACAGCAAGGGCTTTAATCCCCACATTCTGGTGACGTTTGCCTCTGCCTTGTCCACGGGCGCGTGGAGCAAGCGGGAGATCATGGACGTGACGCTGGACACAGAGGTCACGCCCGAAGCGTTTACGGCGGACATGAACCGCGCGCTGCCGGTGGATCTGCGGGTGCTGTCCGCACGGCCTATCGACGACCGCCATCCTGCGCTGATGGCAATGGTGGCTGCGGCGGAGTATGCCATTACGGTCATGGATGCGGATACCGCCGCGAAGCTGGCGGCGTGCCGGGAGGCTTTTCTGGCGCAGGCGGAGATCATCACGCCCCGCAAAACCAAGAGCGGCGTGAAGGACTGCGATATTAAGCCGCTGATGTATGGCCTTTCCATGAAGGACGACGTGATTCACGCTCGCCTGTGCCTGACGGAAAGCAGCTCCTGCAAGCCGAATATGCTGCTGACGGCATGGTGCGGGTTTGCGGGCTGTGAGGCGCCGCGTCATCTGATCTGCCGGGAGCAGCTCTTTGGTCGTGATGCGGCGGGAGAGATGGCACCCTTGGAGACGCTGTGACCATGGAAAGAACGATTTATGTTCAGACGGGAGCTCAGCCAACGCTTGCGGTCATAGAGGACGGGCGGCTGTGCGAATACCTCCCGGACGCGGAGTGGCGCAGCGGTCTGTCGGAGACCATCTTCAAGGGCAAAGTGGAGCGCGTAGTGCCCGGAATGCACGCGGCGTTCATTCGCCTTGGATTAGATAAAAACGGCTTTCTGCCGCTGGAGGAAAACAGTCATACGGCGGTGTGGCCCGCCTTACAAAGCGGGCAGGATGTGCTGGTGCAGGTGAAGAAGGAGCCCGCGGGCCAGAAGGGCGCGTTTCTGACGCGGGATATTACGCTGGCGGGACAGTACGTGCTGCTGATGCCGGTCAATCGCTACGTGGGCGTTTCGGCCCGGATCACGGAGGAGACGGCGCGTCACGCGCTGACGGAGCTGGGCCGGGAGATTGCGCAGGAGCGCTTTGGACTGGTCATGCGGGCCGCCGCAGCGGAAGCGGAGGAGGCGGAGATTCGTCAGGAGGTGCAGGAGCTGCTGGAACGCTGGGAGGGGCTGAAGCGCCGCTTTCCCACGGCAGCGTCGCCCTCTGTGCTGGAAAAGCCCCGCACCACGCTGGAACGTCTGCTGGACGACTATCTACCGCGGGGCGATACGCGCCTTGTGACGAACGATGCGGCGCTGGCGAAAAGCATGGAAAAGCATCTGCCGACCGTCTGCGAGCCTACGTTGCAGATAGCGGAGGTGCCCGGGCTGCAAAACCAACTGGAACATGCGCTGGCCCGCAAGGTGTGGCTGAACAGCGGTGCGAATTTGTTTATTGATCCCTGCGAAGCCATGACGGTGATCGACGTGAACAGCGCGAAGTTCACCGGGAAACGAGTCTTGGAGGATACCATTCTGCGGCTGAATCTGGAAGCGGCGGTGGAGATCGCCCGGCAGATTCGTCTGCGGAATCTTTCGGGGATCATTCTTGTTGATTTTGTGGATATGGACTGCGAGCCTCATCGTCAGCAGGTGATGCAGATGATGCGGGAGGCGCTGGCGGCCGACCGGGTCAAGACGGTGGTGCACGGCTTCACCAGCCTCGGCCTGATGGAAATCACCCGTAAGCGGACAAGTCTGCCGCTGCGGGAGATTGCAACGGTTCCCTGCACGCATTGCGGCGGCACGGGACGAACGGAAAGGAAGAATGCGGATGCGTGATCACGCGCCTGTGGTTGTGACCGAGGCGGAGCAAGCGCTTCAACGGGATTATATGGATCAGGTGCGGGCACTGCCCCGCCGCCCCCGGAGCTATCATGTGGTGACCTACGGCTGCCAGATGAACGCCCATGACAGCGAGAAGCTGGCGGGGCTGCTGCGGGAGATGGGCATGACGGAGGCTCCCACCCGGGAAGAGGCCGATCTGGTGCTGTTCAACACCTGCTGCGTGCGGGATAACGCCGAGCGTCGGGCGCTGGGCAATGTCACATGGCTGAAGGAGCTGAAGCGGGACAAGCCGGAGCTTTTGATCGGCGTGTGCGGATGCATGATCCAGCAGCCGGGTATGGCGGAAAAGATTCTGAAGCAGTATAAGTTCATCGACCTTGCCTTCGGCACGGCGAACCTGCACCGTCTGCCTCAGCTGCTTTACGAGGAGCTGACCACCCATCGCCGGGTGGTGGAGGTAGATCAGGGCGAGGACGTGATCGCTGAGGGTTTGCCGGTGAAGCGTCTGCGGCCCGATCATGCGTACATCACCATCATGTACGGCTGTGACAACTTCTGCTCTTACTGTATTGTGCCCTACGTGCGCGGGCGGGAGCGGAGCCGGGACATGGACGCGATCGTGCGGGAGGCGGAGGAGCTTTATCACGGCGGCGTGAAGGAAATCATGCTGCTGGGGCAGAATGTCAATTCCTATGGAAAGGGTCTGCCGGGAGAGCCGACCTTTGCACAGCTGCTTCGGCGGCTGGATGCCATCGGCATTCCGCGCATCCGCTTCATGACCTCGCACCCCAAGGATTTGTCCGACGGGTTGATTGCCGCCATGGGGGAGTGCAAGCATGTGTGTCCCCAGTTCCATCTGCCGGTGCAGTCGGGCAGCGACGAGATCTTGAAGGCCATGAACCGCCATTACGACCGGGCTTCGTATTTGGACAAGGTGGAGAAGCTTCGCCGTGCGGTGCCGGGCATCGGCCTGACCACGGACATTATTGTGGGTTTCCCCGGGGAGACGGAGGCACAGTTTGAGGATACTCTGTCGCTGGTGCGGCAGGTGGGTTATGACTCGGCCTTTACCTTCATCTATTCGCCGCGTCCCGGAACGAAGGCGGCGAAGATGACCGATCAGGTGCCCGCCGATGTGGCGCAGGCGCGGCTGGAGCGACTGCTCAAGGCGCAGGATGAAATTGTTGCCGAAAAGCAGGCGGCGTATCAGAGCAAAAAGCTGCGGCTGCTTGTGGACGGTAATGCCAAGGGATCGGAGTATCCGTTCACTGCGCGTACCGAGGGCAACCTGCTTGTCTGCGTACGCGGTGACGATATCAAAATCGGTGAATTTATCGAGGCAGAGATCGAGAAAACCTCGCTTCGCTGTCTGTTTGCACACAAATTATAAGAAAGAGGTAAGAACATGGCTGAACTGACGCCCATGATGCAGCAGTATTTTGAGATCAAAAACAAAAATAAAGATTATATTCTGTTTTACCGTCTGGGCGATTTCTACGAAATGTTCTTTGACGATGCCAAGCTGGTCTCCCGCGAGCTGGAGCTGACGCTGACCGGCAAAAACTGCGGCAAGGAAGAACGCGCCCCTATGTGCGGCGTGCCGTTCCACTCCTACGAGACTTACATGGCGCGCCTGGTCGCCAAGGGCTACAAGGTCGCCATCTGTGAGCAGATGGAGGACCCTGCCCTCGCCAAGGGTCTTGTCAAGCGCGACATCATCCGCGTTGTCACGCCCGGCACAGTCATTGAAAGCAGCATGCTGTCCGAGGATAAAAACAACTATCTGGCGAGCATTTACTGCAAGCGCACCCGCGGCCGCTGGCGTGCGGGCGTCTGCTTTGCGGACGTTTCCACCGGCGAGGCCTACGCCACCGAGCTGAACGCTGAAAAAATCGGCGGAGCCATCATCACCGAGCTGTGCCGCTATATGCCCAGCGAGATTTTGATCTGCCCGCCGATGCTTGACTTTAAAGATGTCACGACCTACATCAAGCAGCACACAAACGCCCTGGTCGAGCTGCGCGAGGATGCCTGCTTTAAGGACGCCGTCATGGAGCAGACCATGGCCGACCAGTTCGGCACCGACTGGCGCACGACCCTCGGCTATGAGAAGGACGCGCTTGTCCCGTATGCTGTGGCGGCGCTTCTCAACTACCTGCACGAGACCCAAAAGCACGGCGTTGAGCGCATCAAGACCGTGCAGAACTACGCCGACGCACAGTATATGCGCCTGTCGCCTGTGACCCGCGCAAATCTGGAACTGACCGAGACGATGCGCGGGCGCGAGAAGCGCGGCACGCTGCTCTGGGTGCTCGACAAGACCGAAACCTCGATGGGCAAGCGCCTGCTGCGCTCTTGGATCGAGCAGCCCCTTGTGGACGCCGAGGCCATCAACGCGCGGCTCTGTGCGGTGCAGGCGCTCTATTCTGCCAGCATCGCCCGCGCCGATTTGAAAGAAGCCCTCGGCCATGTCTTTGACATTGAGCGGCTGACGACCCGCATTCTCTACGGCTCCGCCACCCCGCGCGAGGTCAAGGCGCTGGGGGATACCTGCGCCATGCTGCCCCAGGTCAAGGCCCAGGCTGCGGCCTGCGGTGCGCCGCTGCTGACGCAGCTGGCTGACCAGATCGACCTGCTCGAGGATGTCTTGCAGAACATCCAGACCGCCCTTGTAGATGACCCGCCCGCCAACATGAAGGACGGCGGCGCTATCCGCGCGGGCTTCAACAGCGAGGTCGATGAGCTGCGCGACATCATGCACGGCGGCAAGGGGTATCTGTCAAACCTTGAGGCCCGCTACCGCGAGGAAACCGGCATCCCCAAGCTGAAGATCGGCTTCAACAAGGTGTTCGGCTACTATATCGAGGTCAGCCGCTCCTACACCGACTCGGTGCCCGATACCTTCACCCGCAAGCAGACGCTGACGACGGGCGAGCGCTACATCACGCCCGAGCTGAAGGAGCTGGAAAATAAGATCCTCGGCGCAAACGAGCGTCTGCTGGTTCTGGAACACCAGCTGTTTGCCGACCTGCTTTCGTCAATCTCCGCCGAGGTCGTCCGCATTCAGCGCACGGCATCGGCTGTGGCCCAGCTCGATGTGCTGGCAGGCTTTGCCGAGGCGG
>USCW01000079.1 GCA_900553315.1 uncultured Eubacteriales bacterium | reverse complement strand
TCGGGAGGGAGCGCGAGGGAGGGGCTTCTCTCAGAGAAGCCGCCTCCCTCGCAACCCCCGTCGTCTCTCCCTCCCCGCCCCTCTTCGTGAGGGGGTGCGGGGGAGAGGGCTTCTCCATGGAGAAGCCCTCTCCCCCGCAAGCATCAAATGATTTTATTGTAAGGAGAATTTGCCGTGATTGCTGTTAGTCGAACGGATGTTGGAAAGCTGCGAGCAAATAATCAGGACGCGCTTGTTGCGATGGAGCAGCTTTGGGGCGTCGCGGATGGCATGGGCGGGCATAAGGGCGGCGAGATCGCGTCCGCAGGCGCCCGGGACGGACTGACGCGTATCCTGCGCGGTAAAGACCCCGACCCGAAAATGCTCCGCTTCGCCGTGGAGGCCGTCAACCGCCGCCTATACCTCCAACAAAAGGACGACGCTAGCCTCTCCGGCATGGGCACCACCCTTACCCTGCTGTGGGCCGCCTCCAAAGAGGTCTATATCGCACAGGTCGGCGACAGCCGCGCCTACCTCCTCCGGGACGGCGATTTTCAGCAGATCACACAGGATCATTCGCTGGTGCAGGAGCTGGTCAATCAGGGCGTGCTGACCCCCGAACTGGCCGCCCACCATCCCATGCGCAACGTTATTACCCGCGCCGTGGGCACCGACGAGGGCGTAGAGGTCGATCTCTTCACGAAGGCGCGTAAGCTGGGCGACATCTGGCTGCTGTGTACCGACGGCCTTTCCGGTATGGTGCCTGACGAAGATATTGCCCGCATCCTCCGTACCAAGGCCCCCGAGGCCGCCGCAGACGCACTCCTCCAAACCGCGCTGGATAACGGCGGCCGGGATAACGTCACCTTCGTCATTTTGAAGGACGAGGAGGGGGCGCAATGAACGAAAAAATTCTCGCGGATCGCTATAAGCTGATCGAACAGATCGGCATGGGCGGCATGGCCATCGTTTATCGCGCCGTGGATATGCGCACCGGTCATAACGTGGCCGTTAAAGTGCTCCGCCCGGAATTCAATAAGGACGCGGAGTTCGTGGGCCGCTTCCAGCGGGAGGCCGAGGCCGCCAGCAAAATGACCCACCATAATATCGTCAACCTGCTGGACGTGGGCATGGACGGCGAAAATCGCTATCTCGTCATGGAATACGTGCAGGGCAAAACGCTGAAGGACCTGATTCATGAAAAGGGCCGTTTGAACCCGCAGGCCGCCGCACAGATCACCATCCGCATTCTGTCGGCCCTCCAGCACGCCCACCAAAACGGCATTATTCACCGGGACATCAAGCCCCAAAATATCCTCGTCAACGCCGAGGGCCACGTCAAGGTCGCGGACTTCGGCATCGCCCGCATGGCGAATAGCTCCACGCTGACCAAGGGCGACAGCGTTATGGGCTCCGTCCATTATTTCAGCCCCGAGCAGGCCAGCGGTCAGGCGGCGGACGCTCGCAGCGATATTTACAGCTGCGGCGTGGTGCTTTACGAAATGCTCACCGGACGCGTGCCCTTCGATGGAGACAGCCCCGTGGCCGTGGCCATGCAGCATCTGCACGCTAAGCCCGCGCCCATCGAGTCCATCGCCCCCGACGTGCCCCCCGCCATCATCCATGTGTGCATGATGGCCATGGAAAAGAACCCCAAATACCGCTACCAGAGCGCCATGGAAATGGCCGCCGAGCTTCGCCTCGCCTTGGAGGGCCGCACCGATCAGATGCAGCCCCGGCTGGTGGAAACGCCCCTGCCCGTGCAGACCGCACCCCAGCCGCGCATTGTCAGCGTGGACACAGGCACTCAGCCCCGCAAGGCTCCCGCCCGGCAGCATCAGCGCCACAATAAGCCCCGCCATAAAACAGCCCCCCTGTGGGCGCTGGCGACGCTCATCATGGCCGGATTAGTGTTCTATGGCCTGTATCTGGGCGGCGGCGCGATCTATGAACGCGTCATCACCAGCACCTCCGCCCCCGATCTGGTGGGCAGCGACGTGGCGACCGCCAAGCGGCTGGCCTCCCGCGCCAATTTGCAGGTAGAGATCATCGAGGTCAATCACCCCACCGTACCGATCGGCGTTGTCATTTTGCAGGCCCCGGAGGTGGACACGCCCATGAAGAAGGGCGATACCGTGGTGCTGACGGTCTCCAAGGGACCCTCGGCCCAGCAGGTGCCCGCCCTTGAGGGCACCACCACCACCGACGCGATCCCCTTGCTGACCGCCGCGGGATTGTCCATGACCGTTGTGGAGCGGGTCGTTTCCGAGGAACCCGTGGGCACTATCCTCACCCAGAGCCCCGACGCAGGCACCACCTGCGCCGCCGGGGATGTGGTGCAGGTCACGGTGTCCGGCGGCAGCGCCTATGTGCCCAATCTGGCAGGCAAGAGCCTCGCCGAAGCTCGTGAACTGCTCGCCAGCGCTAACCTGACGCTGAATCCGCAGATACAGGCCGTGGATTCCAAGGAGGCCAATCAACACGGCACGGTCGCACTTCAGCAGCCCGTAGCGGGAACGCAGGTCATCGAGGGCGCCGCCGTGACCCTGTCGGTGTACCGGGTCGCCAGTCTGGTACACAGCGCACAGGTGAACGTCACCCTGCCTGAGATCACCGAAAGCATCGACGTGCGCATTACCCTCGTGGGGGACAACGGCACGGAGGACGAGGTCTACGCCGCGACGCTTGCGCCGGACAGCTCCCGCAACGCCACCGTTACCATTGAAAGCACCCTGACCGGCAGTCACGTCTGCCGGGTGTACCTGAACAACAGCTTCGCTTATCAGCAGACCATTACGCTGGAATAAGCCGCGCAACAGGAGGAACGCCTACGGAAACGACACAGGAAATGCTTCGCGGAGCCATTGTCCGCGGCATGGGCGGTCTGTACACCGCCCGCACCCCGGAGGGCACGGAATATGTGCTTCGCTGCAAAAAGAAATTCCGCCGTATGCGCATGTCGCCGCTGGTAGGGGATGAAATTTTCTTCACCCCCGGCGTGGAGGACGAGCACGGCTGGCTGGAGGAAATTCTGCCCCGCAAAACAGAATGCTTGCGCCCGCCCGTGGCAAACGTAGAGCTGCTGCTGATCGTCGTTGCGCCCGTGCCTGCGCCGGACTTCATGCTGGTGGATCGGCTGCTGGTACGCGCCCGTCAGCAGGAGCTTTCGGCGGTGCTGGTAGTCAACAAGTGCGACGTAGACGCGACTTTGGCAGAGGAGCTTCGCACGCAGTACGCCAAAGCGGACGTGCCTGTGCTGACGGTCAGCGCCCGGAGCCTGGCGGGCTTGGACGCGCTGCGCGAAGCCATGCAGGGGAAGCTGTGCTGCTTTACAGGCCAGAGCGGCGTCGGCAAAAGCACGCTGCTGAACGCACTCACGGGGCTGACGCTGGAAACAGGCGACATCAGCGAGAAGATTCAGCGGGGCAAGAACACGACACGGCACGCGGAGCTCTTGGAGGCCAACGGTCTGCGGGTGCTGGACACGGCAGGATTCAGTCTGCTGGAAATGGAGGGCAGCATGGACCCGGTAACGCTGAAGGATGCGTACCCGGAGTTCTATCCCTACGAAGGAGAGTGCCGCTTCGCGCCCTGCTATCACGCCTCGGAGCCGGGATGCGCGGTAACAGCGGCGGTAGAGCGCGGGGAGATCGACCCCGAGCGCGTGAAGCGCTATCGTGCATTACTTGACGATGTAAGAAAGGCATGGAAGGAACGCTATGATTAAGGTATCGCCCTCGATATTGGCGGCGGATCCCCTGCGCATGGGGGAGGAAGCGCAGAAGATGGTGGACGCGGGCTGCGACTGGCTGCATGTGGACATCATGGACGGCAACTTTGTTCCCAATCTCAGCTACGGCCCCAGCATGGTGAAGGCGCTGCGGAGTCGATTCACCCTGCCTTTGGACGTACACCTGATGATTCTTCACCCTGAACAGTACGCGGAGACATTCATCCGCGCCGGTGCGTCGGGCCTGACGGTACACGCCGAGGCGACGGAGAATCTGCCCGCGCTGCTGAAGCAGATCCGCACGCTGGGCGCGTCCCCGGCGGTTGCACTCAAGCCCGCGACTCCGGCGGAAGCGGTAGCCGATGCGCTCGATCTCTGCGATATGATTCTTGTGATGACAGTAGAGCCCGGCTTTGGCGGGCAGAAGTTCATGGAGGATCAGCTCGCCAAAATCGCCCGTCTCCGCGAAATGGGCTACCGTGGGCACATTCAGGCCGACGGCGGCGTTTCCCTCGACAATCTCCCCCGTCTCCGCTCCGCCGGTCTGGATGTTGCCGTGCTGGGCACCGCCCTCTACCGCTCCGAGCACCCCAAGGAAGACATCGAAAAAATTCATAGGTTGTGATGAAGTGAATGCGAGGGAGGGGACTTTTCTGAAGAAAAGTCCCCTCCCTCGTAATTACTTCATATACCTTGTTATGCTTTCTTTGAGTTGACGGGCGGCGGGATGCGTGGAGGTTAGATCGAAACCGCAGCAGAGAATGTGCGCACCGTTTTCGTGAAGCTCAAAGAGCGGGGAACGTGGAATGTTGTCGGTGAAGTTCGGAACTGTTTCAATGATCGGACACGCACCGAGCGGCAAAAGCATGTTGTAGGACGCGTCAAAGAGCGACTGCCATTGATAATCCGGATAGCGGCCCGTGGGGAAACCGGCCAGCGCGGGATGTCCCGCGTCAATGATCGCTCCGCAGGGCTTCGCCGACGGGAAGTGTACCGGCGACCAGAATACCGGGATGTAGCTCCCCGGCACAGCGTCCGGGAAGCAGGTGCGCAGCGCAATCGCTTTGCCGTGGCCCTTGCGGAACGCCGCCAACTCCTCCGGCGTGCGCAGGATCGTGACATCTTCAGACGCACCGGGTGCGAAAACATAAACATCCCAATGATTGCTGTGCCCTGCCACCGTCACGGTCACATGCAGTCGGCAGGAGAATGTAATACGATCCAGCGGCACGGATATATGCGGATGCTCCGTCACTACCTCATAGAACGGCTCTCCGTCCTTGTCTATGCGCACCCCCCAGCGCGGACGCGCAAGAGGCGCAGCGCCGTGATCATATAGCCCAAGCTCCGCCTCCAAGACCTCGTCCGTAGTGAAAATACGCTTCGCCTTGAACAGCGGCACCACAGCATCGCAGAAACAACGGAAATCCTCCGGCTGACAAATGCCCTTGCTGTGCAGGAAAACATCCAGCAGACCGATGGTCGCGGTGCTCTGCCCCGTGTAGTCCGAGAGCGCCAGCAGTTGGAAACCCGCCAGCCCCGGCGTACGCAGCGCCGCCTCCACATCCTCCTTGTACAAACGCATCGCCAAATCACCCGACGCGGCCAGATACTCAGGTAAGCGCTCCCGAATACCCTTGCGGCGCATGTCCGCGTCGATCCATGCAAAGTTCGAGGGCTCCATCGCGCCTGTGTAACGCGCCATAATGGACACATCCGGGTAGCAGCAGTACTGCCCCACCTCAAAGGTGATGAGCGGCACCGGCAAGCGCTCCACCGCTTCATGGAAATCAACGTCCGTGGCCTGATTCACCTGCGCGTGCAGCTCCTGAATCCGCACCGGCAAACCGCCCGCCGTCATGGCGCTGAAATAATCCTCGCTGGGCTGCACCGGATGATCGAAGTTGGAGGTCAGGGTGTACAAACGGCGATCGTCCACCGCCTTCAGCCCGCGCACAATGTCGTCCAGCAACTCGAAATCGCCCTGCGTCTCATTGGCGCAGGAGAACAGCAGGAAGCACGGATGATTGCCGTAGCGCTTGGCGATGGTCTGCGCCTCCAAGGTGTAGTACGCCCGGTGAATGGGATCGTCGCCCACCTCAGGCATGTTGATGTCCCGGTTCAGCCAAAGCGGCATTTCCACCTGCACATAGATACCTGCCTCGTCCGCCGCCCGAAAGGCCGCTTCCGGCGGACACCACGAGTGGAAACGCACATGGTTGAGACCATAGCTCTTGAGGGTCTGCATCCGCTCCTGCCATGTGGCTAAATCTGTCGGCGGATACCCCGTCAGCGGGAACTGGGCGCAGTCAATGGTGCCCCGCAACGCCAGCGGACGGCCATTCAGCAGCATGGTACGCCCCTGACGGCGCACCGTCCGCAAGCCAAAGGTGTAATCTTCCTCGCAGACGTGCTCTCCGAATTCTGCGTGAACGTGCAGCTGATACAGCGCCGAGTTGAATTCGTCCCAGTACACCGGGTCGGCAATCTCATAGCGGCACGCCACCCGCTGACGATGCGTGAACAGCTTTACCGGCGTTGTCTGCGGCGGCAGCGTGCGTCCATTGGGAGCTGTCGCCGTCAGCGTGACCACGCCCTCTGCCAAGGCGGGCGGCATGTGCAGCGTGCTGACCATAATGAGCTGTGCCGTGACGCCCGTCTCGTCCGGAAAAATCTCCGCACCGTCCAGCCGCCACACGGGCGCACAGGAAAGCTCCATGCACCCCGCCACGCCGATCCAGTACCCCTGCGTATCTACGCTGTACCCGCTGGCCCATGTGCCGTTGGTCATCAGCGGACGATTATCCAGCCGCAGCGTCAGCACATGCCGCCCCGGCATTAGGGACGGCAGCGCATATACATGCGGCGCGGACAGCTCTACTATGGGGCGCCCGACGCTTTCGCCGTCCAGCCACAGCTGGGACTCCATGTTCACCCGCTCCAGCGCCAGGAAGGCCTCCTGTCCCGCGAAGCTCTCCGGTACTTCCACCTCGCGCTGAAGCCACAGGGGGCCGATGTACTCATAACGTTCCCGGGGTGCGCGAATAATCTCCTTAAAGGTATATCGGCTTGCATCAAAGGGTATGCCCACGCCGTTTTCGCTGGCAGAGCCGGGCAGATGAAAGCCCTCGCCCGTCAGCGTCCGAGCATAAAACTTCTGTTCGCGGCCCACGTCCTCTTCATCTGTTTCATAACGCCATACGCCGCTTACGTCTATGCGCTGCATTTTGTATTGCCTCCATGAATGATAAGGTTGTTGGGGAAAAGTGCTTACGCCACCCCTGATGGTAGTATAGCAAATTTAGGGCAGAACTGCCAGAGGGCTTTGTGAGAAAGGGGCGGGGATGATCCTCAGTCATGCGCTAAGGCGCATAACAATCCCTTCATTGGAAGGGGCCAAAGGGAATTTCGCCTCTGCAGAGGCGGGATTTCGTGCCTGCGGGCACGACCAAAGGACGGAGCCCGTCTGGCG
>USCW01000078.1 GCA_900553315.1 uncultured Eubacteriales bacterium | reverse complement strand
ATCTGAGGATCGACTCGGAAAATCGCACGGTAGGACTGTATATGCCCGAGGGCGCCCTTGTGCAATGGGTCTGCACGAGCTGCGGCGCGAAAAACCTCGCCCGGAGGGGCGGTCCCATGCGCTGTAGATACTGCGACCAGCCGCATGGGCAATAACGGAAGGCTCGACCTTTAAGGCAGCCCCGCCCAATTCGGCAGCGCTAAAAAATATCGAGCATTTGCCCGTTTGCTGCGTCGGCGCATCTGCACAGCGTCCTATTGCTCTGTAAGCGCCCGGGTGCCAAGGCACCCACGATTGCACCCGGCAGGGCGCATCGTCCCCCTGTATCATCATTCACCAGATGAGCCAAGAGAGCCTTTTCTGAAAAGAAAAGACTCTCTTCTTTCGCTTTTGGACGCTTCCCGCCAAGGCACTGTACATTTCGTCAAAGCCATCGCCATACAAGTGAATATACAGGTTATACATAATGCTTCCATCCATCGTCTGCTAAGCGTTAACTAGACAAAACGAAGACGCTGTTTCTCGCACCCATCGTTTGGAACAATATTGTGTTCTCATTCCCGTTTATTGCTTTCTTGTTCCAGCATGGAAGGAATCCTGCGCCTCCCCGGAGAATGCTCCTTTTCAGAACGCCGAGGCGGTGGAGCTTTCTAGCGATTGGCGTCACTTTGAGGAGCTTTCTCAGCACACGATGCAGGAAGGCTGAAAGGAACAACACAAATGCGTAGCATGGAGAAGCGTCCGCTGGCACAGCCGTGGGCCATGGTGAGCGGAAAAGCCTGGCGGTTTACCGTCCTGACCCCTGCGCTGATCCGCGTGGAATACGACGCGGAGGGCAGCTTCAACGACGCGCCCACTCAGACGGTGCTGTATCGTGACTTTCCCGTCTGCGCCTTTACGGCGGAAAAGCAGGGCGAGGGTGTGACCATCGAGACGGACAAGCTGACCCTGAGCTATTTGGGTGGGGCATTCACGAGCGAAAGCTTGACCGTCACGCTGAAGGAAAACGGCAGCGTCTGCCGCTTCGGGGAGCGTCCCACGCATCCGCTGGGCGGCACCGTGCGCACGCTGGATGAGGTGAACGGCGCGTGCTGTCTGGGAAGCGGCCTGTTCTCCCGCGAAGGCTGGGAGGTGCTGGACGACAGCGCAGCCCTGCTGCTGGATGAAAAGGACTGGCCTCTGCCCCGGAAGGATGGCGTGGTGGATCAATATCTTTTCTGCTATGGGCAGGACTATCTGACCGGACTGCGGGATTTCTTCCGCCTTACGGGTGAGATGCCCATGCTGCCTCGCTTCACCATGGGCAACTGGTGGAGCCGCTATTATCCCTATACACAGGCGCAGTACCTCGCCTTGATGGATCGCTTCCACAAGGAGAATGTGCCTATGAGCGTGGCGGTCATTGACATGGACTGGCACCTGACGAAGATCGATCCGAAATACGGCGGCGGCTGGACGGGCTACACGTGGAATTCCGAGCTTTTCCCGGATCACGTGGCCTTCCTGAAAAATCTGCATGATCGCGGCATGAAGGTGACGCTGAATCTGCATCCCGCAGACGGCATCCGCGCCTATGAAAGGGCGTATCCCGCGCTGGCGGAGCATATGGGCGTGGACGCGGCCGCCGAGGAGCCTGTGCCCTTTGATCCTGCATCGCCGAAGTTTATGCACTACTACTTTGAGGATGTGCTGCATCCCATGGAGGATGAGGGCGTGGACTTCTGGTGGCTGGACTGGCAGCAGGGCCAAAAGACGGGCATGAAGGGGCTGGATCCCCTGTGGATGCTGAATCATTTCCATTTTATGGATTCCGCCCGGAACGGTCTGCGCCCGCTGACCTTCTCGCGCTATGCGGGCCCCGGCTCCCATCGATATCCCGTGGGCTTCTCCGGAGACACCTACGTTACGTGGGAGTCGCTGAATTTCCAGCCTTATTTCACCGCGACTGCGGATAATATCGGCTATGCATGGTGGAGCCACGATATCGGCGGTCACATGCACGGTGTTAAGGATGATGAGTTGTATGGCCGTTGGGTGCAATGGGGAGCCTTTGCGCCGATCTGCCGTCTGCACAGCTCCATCAATGAGTTCAACGTGCGCGAGCCGTGGCGCTATCGTGCAGATGTGCGCGATATGGCGGAAGATTTTCTGCGCTTGCGTCACCGCATGATCCCGTATCTCTATACCATGAATCATCGGGCTTGGGCCGAGGGGCTGCCCCTGTGTCAGCCCATGTATTACAGCAATCCCAAGGAGGACGCGGCCTATAACGTGCCCAACGAATACACCTTCGGCAGCGAGCTGATCTGCGCGCCCATTACCAGTCACACCGCAGCGGATGCGCCGGTGGCCTCCACGACCGTGTGGCTCCCGGAGGGCACATGGACGGACTTCTTCACGGGCGTGACCTATCAGGGCGGACAGACGGTGGAGATGTACCGCACCCTGTATAGCTTCCCTGTGCTGGCTAAGGCGGGCGCGATCATCCCCATGGACGATGATCCCTTTGCGGCAGCGCAGGAGAATCCCAAGGCGCTGACGCTTCGCGTGTGTCCCGGCGCGTCCAATACCTTCACGCTTTACGAGGACGATAACAAGACGGAAGCTTATCAGCAGGGCGTATGCGCGAAGACGCATATCACCTATACCGAGGGCGACGTGCCGACCTTGACCGTTGCGGCGGAGGGGGATTTGTCCCTGCTCCCGTCGGAGCGCCGCTGGACGGTGGAGTTGGCGAACGTGCTGCCTGTGCCGGTGTGCTGTCAGGCGGACGGTCAGGCGGTGGCGGCGGCCTCCTCCTACGATGAGGAGAAGCACCTGCTGCGAATTGAACTGCCTGTCTGTCCCGTGAGTGTGAAGCTGACGCTGACCTTCCCGGAGGGCCTGCAGCGGGACGACCGTGCGCCGCTGGATGCGGCCTATTGGCTCATCAACGATGCGGAAATGCCGCTGGATGATAAGCCGCGGGTCTACGACGCCATGACGCAGAGCGATGGCCTCAAGGATGGTCTGCTGGCGATTCAGACGCGTGTATCCAGCCGTGCGCTGGCCGGAGCGCTGATGGAGCTCTGCCGGGCTTACTGGGAGCAGAAGCAGCGCAGCTGAACAGGAAAAAAAGCTTTGTGGACAGAAAGGACAGCTTATGACCTGGAAGTTGAAGGAAGATGCGTTTGCACGCACGCTGATTGCCGCGCATCGCGGCGTGGCCGGCGGCGATATTCCCGGCAACACGCCGGAGGCCTTTGACACGGCGCTGTGTCAGGGGGCGGACATGGTGGAGCTGGACGTATCCAACACCGCCGATGGTGAGCTTTTTGTGTTCCATCCCGGCATGGAGCCGGTGTTTCTGCATTCCAAGCGCTACCTGAAGGAAATGACCGCCGAGGAGGCGCGGAAGCTGGTTTATGTCAACGGCGACGGCACGCCCACGGAAAAGAAGCTCACCACCTTCGACGCGATGCTGGAGCACCTAAAGGATCGCTGCTATATCAACGTTGACAAGTTCTGGGACAACGTGGAGCCCATCACCCGTGCTATTCGCCGCCATGGTATGGCAGAGCAAATTTTGGTCAAGACCGGCCCCGACCCGGCGGTAGCGGACTGGCTGGAGCAGAACGCTCCGGAGATCAATTACATGCTGATTCTGTCGGGCGAGGACACGCAGAGTGAGGCCATGCTTCGCCGCAAGCTGAACTACATCGGTGTGGAGGCGCTTTTCGACCGGGAGGACTGCCCCATTGCGGGGGAAGTCTATGCGGAGTGGATGCGGAAGCACGGGCTCATTCGCTGGGTCAATGCCATTGTGTACGATCATCGGGCCGTGCTGGCGGCGGGGCATAACGACAATATTTCCGCCCCCGGACGCATGGACGAGGGCTGGGGCTGGCTGCTGGATCATGGCTTCAACATTATCCAGACAGACTGGCCTATGATGCTGCGGCACTATATGGAGCAGCGAAAGTAAGACGTTGGTTCATGCTATTCTTTGCGAAGGCGGCACGGCTGCTTTTCTGTATCAGGCAAAGCGCCTCCGCAGGTGTGCCGCGAAACGCAAGAATGTGTTATTGAATGCAAAGAAATGTGTATTGTTTCGGAAAAGCGGATTCGGTATAATACAGACAACCATCCTGAAAGCAAAGGAGAAAGGAAACATGAGCGAACAGAAATGGCAGCGGATTACCTATATGCCCGCCACCCCCATTGGGGAGCATGGTGAGCGCGTGACCGGCGGCAAGAAGCACATCGCCCTGTCCCGGCGTGCGGCGCGGGAGGGTATGGTGCTGCTGAAGAATGAGGGGCGTCTTCTGCCCTTCGCCAAGGACGCGAAGCTGGCGGTGTTCGGCAAGGCACAGGTGGACTATGTGAAGGGCGGCGGCGGCAGCGGCGATACCACCGTGGCCTATACGCGCAGCATTCTGGACGGCTTGGAGGAGAAGGAGCAGGAGGGGCGGCTGTCCCTGTTTGCGCCCTTGTCCGAGTTCTACCGTGCGGATGTGGCGGCGCAGCATGACAAGGGCGCGCATTGCGGCAAGACCGTGGAGCCCGCATTGCCTGCGGAGCTGGTGGAGGCGGCTCGTGCGTTTACTGATACGGCGCTGATTACCATCTGCCGTTTCTCCGGCGAGGGCTGGGATCGCACGGGCGAGGCCTTTGACGGCGACTTCTTCCTCAGCCGTGAGGAGATGGCTATGGTGGACGCGGTGCGCAGCACGTTCCCGCGGGTGGCGGTGGTGCTGAATACCGGCGGTATGATGGACAGCAGCTGGTTCCGGGGCGATGACCGCATCAGCGCGGCGCTGCTGGCGTGGCAGGGCGGCATGGAGGGCGGAAGCGCTACGGCAGATGTGCTGTGCGGAGACGAATGCCCCAGCGGCCACCTGACGGATACCTTTGCGGTGGACTTCGCGGCCTATCCCTCCTCGGCGGGCTTCAACGATTCCGAGGACTATGTGGAATACCGCGACGATATTTACGTGGGCTATCGCTACTTTGAGACGGTGGCCGGGGCGGCGGACAAGGTCTGCTATCCCTTCGGCTACGGCCTGAGCTATACCTCCTTTGCGTTCACCGATGCCTGCTGGACGGCGGTGGACACGGACTTCACCGTGCAGGTGAAGGTCACGAATACCGGCGACGTGGCAGGCCGTCAGGTGGCGCAGGTGTACTGCGAAGCGCCGCAGGGCAAGCTGGGCAAGCCGCACCGCGTGCTGGTGGGCTTCGCCAAGACGGGCAAATTGAAGCCCGGCGAAAGCCAGCGGCTGACGCTCCACTTCACCGCCCGGGACTTCGCCAGCTATGACGATCTGGGCAAGGTACAGGCCTCGGCGTGGCTGCTGGAAAAGGGCGATTATCGCTTCTATCTGGGCGACAACGTGCGGGACGCGGCGGCCTTTGGCGAAAAGTGGACGCTGGACGACACGCTGGTGGTGGAGCAATGCACCCGCAAGTGTGCGCCCTCTCAGCTGCCGGAACGGATGCTGGCGGACGGCTCCTTCGAGAAGCTGCCGGAGATGCCCGTGCCTGAGCGCTTCAAGGAGGATTGGGACATTCTGCCGGAGGACGGCGCTTCGCCCAAGGATTTCCCCAACAGCTATCGGAAGATTTTCTGGCGGCCTGACGACGATACGCCCACGCTGAAGGACGTATACGACGGCAAGCTTACGCTGGACGTGTTCATGGACACGCTGACGGACGAGGAAATGGTTCACCTGCTGGGCGGTCAGCCGAACCACGGCGTGGGCAACACCTTTGGCTGGGGCAACCTGCCCAAGCGGGGCATTCCCAGCGCCATGACGGCGGACGGCCCTGCGGGTCTGCGTATTTGGCCGGAGTGCGGCGTGAATACCACGGCGTTCCCCTGCGCCACCATGCTGTGCTGCACGTGGGATCCGGAGCTGCTGTATGAGGTGGGCAAGGCGGCGGCGCTCGAGGTGCATGAAAACGGCATCGGCATCTGGCTGGCTCCCGCGATCAACATTCACCGCAGCCCCCTGTGCGGACGCAACTTCGAATATTACGCGGAAGACCCGCTGCTGGCGGGCCAGCTGTCCGCGGCGCTGATTCGCGGCATTCAGAGCGAGGGCGTGGCGTGCTCCCTGAAGCACTTTGCGTGCAACAACAAGGAGACGAATCGCCGCAACTCCGATTCCCGCGTGTCCGAGCGTGCGCTGCGTGAAATCTACTTGACGGCCTTCGAAATTTGCGTGAAGACCGCTCAGCCGTGGTCCATTATGTCCTCGTATAACCTCATCAACGGCCGCCGCGCCTCCGAGAACGACGAGCTGCTGACGGGCATCCTGCGGGATGAGTGGGGATTTGACGGCATGGTGACGACCGACTGGTACACCTTCGGTGAGCAATGGCGCGAGATTGAGGCCGGCAATGACATGAAGATGGGCGCCGGTATGCCGGAGCATACGCTGAAGATGCTGCAGGAAGGCAAGCTGAGCCGCGAAGCCCTGCGCACCAGCGTGAAGCGTCTGTTGACGCTGCTGCTGCGGCTGAAGTAAACAGCATAGACTATTAGATAAGTTTAGGGAGGCAGTAAGCGTTTACTGTCTCCCTTTTGCGCGCCTCAACGGATGACCTTTGCCGTGAGGATACTGTCATTTGATGGGATGCGCTTATCGCAAGCTGGGTCAGGAAACAGCGGTACGCAAATACTTCGCAAAGACAACAGAGGGGTTCAGCACGCCGGAGGTGTCCCGCTGCTATAACGATCAATCCTCGGGTTACATCTATTATCATGGCCTTGCGTTCCATGCGCTTGACGCGGAAGAAAAAGCTAAGAAATCCTTCCATCAGCTGATTATCTTCGGTGAACGCCATATTTTCGATAGGGTGGAGGATGACTTTTTTGCAGTTTCCCTGCCGAAATTGGGGGTCTATCAGACGGACGCGCAAAAGGAGCATGATAAAAACTGCCGCCGCCTGATGGAGCAGGGGCAAAAGAGATTGGAAAAGATGCGGGAGTAAGAAAACAGGGGAAATTATAGAATAATACTGTTACGATTGCAGAGCAAAAGGCCGCTCAGGTTTGAGCGGCCTTTTGCTGCTGTTTCGGTGCGGTGGGGGAATGATGAGAGCAACAATGAGCATGAAAGCTGACAAAGGGGCTTATCCTCAGTCAGCCTAACGGCTGACAGCTCCCTCTGCAGAGGGAGCTGTCAGCCGTTAGGCTTATCC
>USCW01000077.1 GCA_900553315.1 uncultured Eubacteriales bacterium | reverse complement strand
TCGAGAGGGAGCGCGAGGGAGGGGGCTTTTCTATCAGAAAAGCCTCCTCCCTCGCATAAACTCCTTCAATATCTCTCCGCATTCTTTGGACTTGGGGGCGGGGCGCCAGCGGGTGACGGCGGAAAGGGCGGGGTCGCCGGGGAGATCGTAAACGCTGCCGCAGCAGCCTTGACGCGGATCGGCGGCTCCGTATACGCATTCCCCGAGCTGACTCATCACCATCGCACCGGCACACATCGGACAGGGCTCTAACGTCACATAAAGCGCACAATCCCGTAAACGCCAGTCGCCTAAAATCCGCGCCGCTTCCCGCATACACAGAATCTCCGCGTGCGCCGTCGGGTCATGACTAGCCTCCCGCCGATTGTGCGCCTGCGCCAGCACCTCACCACGCCGCACCAGCACCGCGCCTACGGGTATCTCCCCCTCCTGCGCCGCCAGCCGCGCCTGCGCTAAGGCAAGCTCCATCATCCGCTCGTCAAAATCCTCCATCGTTCATGCCTCCATGAAAAGAGCCGCAAACAATCACTTGTCTGCGGCTCCTGTTTTTTTACTGTCAAGGCTGCTCCGTTGCCGCCAAGTCCGTTGCCGTGCCGACGGTTGCATCCGCTAAATCCGTCGCCGTGCTGACAGCGCCCTCCGCCTTCTCGCCGAAGTCACGCACCAGAATGTTCAGCAGCTTCACCGCATTGTCGTCATTGCCACTAGCCGCTAAGACGCACCAGTAATGATCCTTCAGGCTGTAAATGCCGTATTCCTCCATGCCGCCGAAGCTGTCCGCAGGAATGCCGTACAAATGCCGTTCCCCGGTCTCTGTGTACGTGCGCCAGCCCTTCGTCACGTCAATGCCCTTCGTGTCCAGCGCACCGGACTCCACATAGGGCTCCAGCTCCAGCATTCCGCCGTCCCGGGCATAAGTGATAAAGTCATCCTTGGAGAGCAGATACACATCGCCCTCCCCCGCCATAATGTAGGTAGAAAGCTGCATCGCGCCGTAATAATCGCTGCTGGCTCCCGCCGTCAGCACGACGCTTTGAACCTCCTCCATATCCGGAAGCTCTTCCTTCCAAACCTTTTCGAGATAGCCGTCAAAGGCCGTCTGATCCGCCGAGGCAAGGCTCAGGTATACGTCTACCTTCTTGTCCTCCGGGGGACGATAGGCCGTCATGGTATAGATCAGATTCCAGCCGACAATGGACAAGATCAGCACCAGAATATATTTCCAGCCGTTGTAGGCCAGATGATGCTTCCACCGTGCTTTCGTCAGGGGCGTTTTCATCGCTTCACAAATTCCTTTCATCCGTATAAAAAAGGCAGATGCACACCCAAAGCAGGGGCGTCGCATCCGCCAAAGAGATTACTTCATCGGTTTCATCGTCGGGAACAGCAGCACGTCGCGGATGGTGGGGCTGTCAGTGAGCAGCATCACCATACGATCCAGACCGAAGCCCAGACCGCCCGTGGGCGGCATACCGTATTCCAGCGCATTCACGAAGTCCTCATCCACCTCGGCCTTGATGCCCTCCGCCTTGCGCTGGGCTACCTGCGCCTCGAAGCGGGCACGCTGGTCGATGGGGTCGTTCAGCTCGGAGAAGGCGTTGCCCATCTCGTGGCCGGTCATGAAGAACTCGAAGCGCTCCGTCAGGCGGGGATCCTCGGGCTTGCGCTTAGCCAGCGGAGAAATCTCCACGGGATAGTCCATGATGAAGGTGGGCTGCTGAAGCGTGTCCTCCACGAACGCGTCAAACAGCGCCGCCAGACAGTCGCCCCGCTTGGCTTCCTTCTCCACATGCACGTCCATCTTGTCGCAGACCGCACGGGCTTCCTCGTCGCTCTGCCACTCCGTCCAGTCCACGCCGCAGGCTTCCTTCACCGCGTCCGCCATGGTGATGCGCTTCCACGGCGCCTTCAGGTGGATCACCTGCCCCTGATAAGTCACGTCGGTGGTGCCCAGCGCCTTCTGCGCCACAAACTCATAGAGCTGCTCCACCATTTCCATGATTTCCTTGTAATCCGCATAGGCCTGATAGGTCTCCACGGAGGTAAACTCGGGGTTATGCGTCGCGTCCATGCCCTCATTGCGGAAAATGCGCCCCACCTCGTAGACCCGCTCAAAGCCGCCGACGATCAGCCGCTTCAGGTACAGCTCGGTCTCGATACGCAGGAACATTTCCAAATCGAGCGCGTTATGGTGCGTGCGGAAGGGACGGGCGGAAGCGCCGATCTCCACCGTTTGCAGCACGGGGGTATCCACCTCGAGATAGCCGCGGCTGTCGAGGAACTCGCGCACGGCGGCAATGATGCGGCTGCGCTTGCGGAAGGTATCGCGCACCTCGGGATTCACGATCATGTCCACATACCGCTGACGATAGCGCAGGTCAGTATCCACCAGACCGTGATACTTCTCCGGCAGCACCTTCAGGGACTTGCACAGCAGCGTCACGCTCTGGGCATGGACGGAAACCTCACCGGTCTTCGTCTTGAACACAATGCCCTTCACGCCCAGAATGTCGCCCAGATCGTCCTGCTTAAAGGCCGCGTAGGCTTCCTCGCCCACATCGTCCTTCTTCACATAAATCTGAATATCTCCCGCGCCGTCCAGCAGATGGGCGAAGGAGGCCTTGCCCATGATGCGGCGGCTGGTCATGCGGCCCGCGATGGAAACCGTCTGACCCTCCAGCGCGTCATAATTGTTCACAATTTCCGTGGAATGGTGGGTCACGTCGTAGCGGGTGATCTCATAGGGGTTCTGCCCGGCTTCCACCAGCGCGGCCAGCTTCTGACGGCGAATCTGCTCCTGCTCGGAGAGGTTCAGGGTGCTGGCGTTTTCCATCTCGGCCATGTTTCTTTATCCTTTCTGTGAAAGCCGCCCCTTCAAAGGGACAGCGCAGCGTTGATCGTATGCGGCGGCGCGTCAGCGCTTGATCTCCAGCACCTCGTAGTGCAGCTCGCCCGCGGGGATCTCGATGGTCACGATTTGACCCTTCTTCGCGCCCAGCAGACCCGCGCCCACGGGGCTCTCATTGGAGATCTTATTCTCATAGGGATCGGACTCGTTCGCACCCACGATGGCGTACTCATCCTCGTCGCCGGTGTCCACGTCCTTCACCCGGACGGTGGTGCCCACGGAGACCTTCTCGGTGGAAATATCGCTGTCCGCCACCACGACGGCGGTGCGGATGGTGTTGGTCAGGCGGACGATCTCCTCCTCCACCTTGGCCTGTTCCTTCTTGGCTTCGTCGTATTCGGCGTTTTCACTCAGGTCGCCGAAGCCGCGAGCCACGGCGATCTGTTCGGAAACTTCATTGCGGCGAACGGAAATGAGGTAGTCCAGCTGGGCCTCCAGCTTTTTCAGGCCCTCCTCCGTCAGCACGGTCTTTTGATTCTCAGCCATGGATAAGACTCCTTTCACACGGGGTTTACAGGGTTTAAGGCAATACCGCACAAATGAGTTGGTGCGATGGCGAATGCATTTTTTGTCAGATGCGATTGCAGAAATCGAAGGTTTACTGGAGGTAAATCGAGATTTCTGCAAGAAGCAGATGGCAGAAAAGGCATCGCCAGCGCTGCCGACGAATTGTGCGGTAGTGCCTTAATAGAAAGATGCACCCCCATTGTCCCAGCGGACGGCGGTGCATCCCGGCGTTCAAAAACCTTGACAGCATGGCATTATACTGGATTTGCCGCCGCTTGTCAATCTTTCGGCAGAAAGCCCTCAAAGATTTGAAGATCATAGGTTTTTCGCAGCTGCTTCATGCGTTCGGGCGAGCGCACCGTCCACGCCACCAGCGTGGGCCGCAGCAGCCGCATCAGCCCCATGGGCAGGTTCTGATCGGAGGCTTCATCATAAGCGATAAAGTCCGGACGGCCCAGCGCGTTGCCGATCAGCGAGGCAATGAACACGTCCAGCATGTGAATCTTCTTGCCCTTTTGATTGAGATGCAGACCGTAAGCCAGCTGACCGCGAATGACCTCCGGGGCGTTCTTGCGGAACCAGCGCACCGCCAGCGGATGAAAGCTCTCGATGCAGTAAGGCCCGTCGTAGGCCTGCAGGCGTGCCCGCGCATGGCTGCACAGCTCGTCCAGCCGCTTATCCGCCTTCAGCTCCACGATCATCGGCGCTTTGCCGTCCACGACCTCCAGCACCTCGTCAAAGGTGGGGATGCCGTGCTCCGTGCCCTTCAGGCGCAGCTTGCGAAGCTCCGCCAACGAGCAGTTCTCCGGCCGTCCGCTCACGCCGCACATGCGATCCAGCGTGTCGTCGTGGAACACCACCAGCACGTTGTCCGTGGTCAGGTGCAGGTCAAGCTCCATGCCGTAGCCCGCATCCACCGCCGCCTTGAAGGCCGCGAGGCTGTTCTCCGGGCGCTCCGCATTCCATAGGCCACGATGGGCGTAATCCCACCCTGCCAGCTTGTTCAGCGGGCGCCGGGGCAGGTGCGGACAGGCCAGCGCCACATACAGCACCGCCAGCAGTACAAGAATCAACAGCACAATTCCAAGCCATGTCATGATGTATCCCTCGCTTTATCTCTTGTAGCTCAAGGCAACACCGCACAAATGAGTTGGTGCGATGGCGAATGAATTGTGCGGTATTGCCTTAAGCCTTAATCATCAACATCCAGCGCTTCCAAGCCCTTCTTCGGCGCGGGCTTGCTGTCGCCGTGATGCACAAAGCACATGGTCACAAAGGACAGCGCCACCATCCCCGCCGCATAGGGGAACAGGGTGTGGTAGCCCACATGCTCCAGCAGATAGCCGGAGAGGATGGGCGTGAGCGTCTGCGCCGCCATGGAGAAGGTGTAATAGTAGCCCGTATACTTGCCCGTATCCGAGCCCTGCGCCAGCTCCACCACCATGGGGAAGCTGTTTACGTTGATGGAGGCCCACGCCAGACCCACCAGCGCAAAGCCCACATACATCAGAGCGGTCATTTCCTTCATCAGTCCCGACACGAGGAAGCACGCTGCCAGCAGCGTCACGCCGCACAGGATCATCTTCTTGCGGCCGATCTTGCTGGAAAGCTGACCCACAGGCCAGTAGGACACGATCGCGCCCACCGTCGCCACCAGCAGACAGTTGGCGGCGGCGCCCTCGCTCACGCCCCACACGGTGGTGGCGTACTTGCTGAAGGCGGAGGTCACGGCGTTGTAGCCCATGAACCAGAAAGCCACGGAGCAGAGGATGAAAATCAGCGACCGCAGCGCCGCAGGATGCAGCTTCTTCTTGCCGTCCGCGTCGGTGGTGGTGACGGTCTCCTCGCTGGGATCCACGCCATAGTTCATGGCCTCCATCTCCGCCACACAGGCGCGTTCGTTCACCGTGCGCCACAGCACAAAAGCGCAGACCACCATCAGCGCCGCCACGCCCACGAACAAGTAAGTATAGTCCGAAGCCACGGTGCCGTCCGGCAGTTCCGTGCGCACCACCGCCACCTTAATGAGCAGCAGGGCGAACACGCCGCCCACCGCACCCATCAGGTTAATGATGGCGTTGCCCTTGGAGCGCAGAGGCTTAGGAGTCACGTCCGGCATCAGCGCCACCGCCGGGGAGCGATAGGTGCCCATAGCCACCAGCAGCAGTCCCAGGCAGACGAGGAACACCGGCAGTGTACCGTCCCGAATGACAATGGGCAATGCCAGCATCAGCGCCGCGGCCGCCGCCGTTCCGCCCAGAATGAAGGGCATCCGCCGCCCGACGCGGGTATTGGCCTTATCAGACAAGGCGCCGAACACCGGCAGCAGGAACAGCGCCAGAACGTTGTCCATGGCCATAACCACACCCGACCATGTGTCCCCCAGATGATAGGTGTTCTTCAGCACCAGCGGAATCACAAAATCATAGAGATTCCAGAAAGCGCAGATGGACAGGAAGGCCAGACCCACCAGACAGGTGCGTTTGGTATTCAGCTTCACGATGATTTCCCCCAAATAAATCTAAATTTTCCACAAGCCCTACAGCAAGCCTGCTTCATTCGCATTTTATGACCCGCAAAACAAAATAAACTCCACAGCCCACACAGCTCGCCGTCCGCAGGACTGCAAATCGTGTAACCCGGCTCCGCCGGGTTCGCGGGTATACGATTTTGCCCCGCAAAATCGTTTCCTTGCAATTTGGGACGACCTCTGGTCGGCACAAATTGGAAAACCCCACTCGTAAAAAGGACCGCAGTCCTTTTTACGACCTCTAAAATATTGTAGCACCTTTGCATTCCGGGCGCAAGCATGATAAAATGTAGGACGGTTTTACAAATGGAGGAATGCACATGACGCGCATTGCGCTTCTCGCTACTGGCGGCACCATTGCCTGCCGCCAGACGGAACACGGCCTGACCCCCGCCCTGACAGGGGCGGAACTGATTCGCGGCATCCCCATGTCGCGGGACGTAGAGCTGGTGAGCCGGGACGTATTTTCAATGGATTCCAGTAATATCCAGCCCGAGGAATGGGCGCAGCTGGCCCGTGCCATTGACCAGTCCTTTCAGGACTGCGACGGCGTGGTGGTCACGCACGGCACGGACACCATGGGCTATACCGCCGCAGCGCTGAGCTTTATGCTGCTGGGACAGAAAAAGCCCGTGATTCTCACCGGCAGTCAGCTTCCGCTGGGAGCGCCGCTGTCCGACGCGGAGAGCAATCTTTCCTGCGCCATTGAGGCGGCCATGCAGGGCGTGCCGGGGACGTATGTCTGCTTCAACCGCAAGCTGATCTTAGGTACGCGGGCGGTCAAGACGCGCACGACCAGCTTTGACGCGTTTGACAGCGTGAATCGCAGTCTCAGCGGCATCATCGACAGCGAGGGCGTGCATTTTCTGCGACCGCAGAAGATCGGCCGGCCCTATCAGCTACGTGCGTCCATGGACAGTCGGGTGTTTCTGCTGAAGCTGATTCCCGGCACTCACCCCAGCGTGCTGGACTACGTGCTGGCGAACGGTTATCGCGGGCTGGTGATTGAGGCCTTTGGGCTGGGCGGGCTGCACTACATTCGGCGCAATCTGGTGGAGAAGCTCAAGGAGCTTCGCCGCCACGGCATTCTGATCCTCGTTGTGACCCAATGCATGTACGAAAAAGCCGATCTCTCCATTTACGAGGTCGGCAACCAGCTTCTCTCCGCCGACGTGATCTCCGGTCAAGACATGACGACCGAGGCCGCCGTCACCAAGCTCATGTGGGCCCTCACCCAGCCCCGCCCCGCCGAGCTGCTAAGCGAGAATCTATGCGGGGAGGTACGAGAGTAAGGGGTACTCCGGGGGAGGCGGCTTCTCTATAGAGAAGCCCCTCCCC
>USCW01000076.1 GCA_900553315.1 uncultured Eubacteriales bacterium | reverse complement strand
TCGGGAGGGAGCGCGAGGGAGGGGGCTTCTCTGAAGAGAAGCCCCCTCCCTCGCAAAATGATTTAACTCCCCAAATATGCTTTTCTTACGTTGTCGTTGGTGAGGAGCTCCTGCGCGGGGCCCTCCATGGAAATGCGGCCGGTTTCGAGCACGTAGGCGCGGTCGGCGATGGACAGAGCCATCTGCGCGTTCTGCTCGACGAGGAGCACGGTTACACCGGACTGGTGCAGCTCCTTCACAATGTCGAAAATCTGCTCCACCAGAATGGGAGCAAGACCCATCGAGGGCTCGTCCAGCATCAGCAGCTTCGGCTTGCTCATCAGCGCACGCGCCATGGCCAGCATCTGCTGCTCGCCGCCGGACAGCGTGCCCGCGATCTGCTTTTCGCGCTCCTTCAAACGTGGGAAGCGCGTGAACATCTCCTCCATGGAGCCGGGAATCTCACTCGCCGGTCGGGTGTAGCCGCCCATTTCCAGATTCTCACGCACTGTCATCTGCTGGAAAATACGCCGTCCCTCGGGACACAGCGCCATGCCGTGGGATACCACCTTGCTGGACGGAATGCTCGCCAGATTCACACCGTCAAAGGTAACTGAGCCCGTCCGTGGACGCAGCAAACCGGCAATGGTGTTCAGCGTGGTAGACTTGCCCGCACCGTTCGCGCCGATCAGCGTCACGATCTCATCGGGATAAACCTCGAAGCTGATGCCCTTGATGGCGTGGATCGCACCATAATAAACGTTGATGTCGTCTACCTTCAGAAGCGGCTTGCGGTTCTCACTCATTTCGCTTCCTCCTTCTGCTTGCCCAGATAGGCCTCAATCACGACCGGGTTCTGCTGAATTTCCGCAGCGGTGCCCTTGGCAATTACCTTGCCGTAATTCAGCACGCAGATACCCTCGCAGATCCCCATGACCAAGTTCATGTCGTGTTCAATGAGCATCACGGCGATATGGAACTCGTCTCGGATTTTGATGATGTTGTGCATCAGCTCTTCGGTCTCGTGGGGGTTCATGCCAGCCGCAGGTTCGTCCAGCAGCAGCAGAGAGGGATTCGTCGCCAGCGCACGCACGATCTCCAACCGGCGCTGCGCACCGTAGGGGAGGGAACCGGCCTTCACATTGGCCATGTCCTGCATGTTGAAAATGGACAGCAGGTCAAGGGACTTCTCGTGCTGCGCCTTCTCCTGCTTCCAGTAGTTGGGCAGACGGAAAATGCCGGTCATCATGCCGTACTTGACCTGATTGTGCAGGCCGATACGGACGTTCTCTTCCACGGTCATGTTGTTGAACAGGCGGATATTTTGGAAGGTGCGCGCGATGCCGAGACGATTGGCTTGAATGGTATTCATGCCTGCGGTGTCCTTGCCGTTGATCAGCACGGTGCCCGTGGTGGGCTGATAGACCTTGGTCAGCAGGTTGAATACGGTGGTCTTACCCGCGCCGTTGGGGCCGATCAGACCAGCGATCTCCGTCTTGCCGATGGTCAGATTGAAATCCTCCACGGCCTTCAAGCCGCCGAACTCAATGCCCAAATGGCGGGCCTCCAGTACGGGCTGCTTGCCCAAGTCGCGCTCAGGCACAATGCCTTCGCTGGGAACGGGCACCATCTTGGTATCCAGCATACGCTTGGTGGGACTCATGCAGCCTCGCCTCCCTTCTTCGCACGCTTGTGGAACTTAGGATACAGCTTTGCCGTCAGGTTGGAAAGGATGGGGCTGTTGGTCAGCAGCATCACGAGGATCAGCACGATGGCGTACACCAGCATACGATAATCCGCGAAGGCGCGCAGCAGCTCCGGCAGCACGGTCAGCACCGTGGCAGCGATCACCGAGCCGCGAATATTGCCGATACCGCCCAGTACCACAAAGACCAGCACCAGAATGGACGTATCAAACTTGAACTTGCTGGCCGTGACGGTGGAGAAGTTCAGGCCGAACAACGCACCTGCCATGCCCGCCAACACGGCGGACACCACGAAGGCCATCATCTTATACTTCGTTACCGGGATACCCACGGACTCCGCCGCAATGCGGTTATCGCGGCAAGCCATAATGGCGCGGCCCGCACGGCTGTTGACCAGATTCAGCACCACGAACAGGGTAAAGAGAATCAGCGCGAAGCCCATGGCGAAGGTGGAAATCTTTGCAATGCCCGTTGCACCGATGGGGCCGTTAACGATCAGCGTGCCAGGAATGTTGGGATTCAGGAAGCCGATGTGCATCGCGCCGCCGTCCAGCGAGACATAGAGGCAGTTCAGCACGTTGCGGATAATCTCACCAAAGGCCAGCGTAACAATGGCCAGATAGTCGCCGCGAAGCCGCAGCACGGGAATACCAATCAGCACGCCCGCGATGCCTGCCGTCACGCCGCCGCACAGCATGGAGATGATCAGCCGGATGGTGGTATTCTCAAGCTGGAACGCCGCCAGCATCCATGTGGAAACGATCGCGCCTGTAAACGCGCCGACGCTCATGAAGCCCGCGTGACCCAGACTCAGCTCGCCGGAGATGCCGACCGTCAGATTCAGGGAGACAGCCATGACCACATACACACAGATGGGCACAAGCTGACCCTTGAAGGAACGGGTCATCTGTCCGTTTTGAATCAAAATTTGACAAACCACGAAGGCGGCAATCACGATACCGTAGGTGATGAGATTGCTCACCAGCGTCTTTTTTGTTTTCTTCATGTGCGCCACCTCACACTTTCTCACGCATAGGCTTGCCCAGCAGACCCTGCGGCTTCACCAGCAGCACCACAATCAGCACCGCGAAAACGATTGCGTCGCCCAGCTCCGTGGAGACATAGGCCTTGCCGAGAATCTCGATGATGCCCAGCAGGATACCGCCAATCATAGCGCCGGGAATGGAACCGATACCGCCGAACACGGCGGCGGTGAAGGCCTTGATGCCGGGCATGGAGCCGGTGGTGGGCATCAGAGTCGGATAGGCGGAGCAGAGCAGCACGCCCGCGATGGCTGCCAGCGCCGAGCCGATGGCGAAGGTAATAGAAATCGTGGCGTTCACATTGATGCCCATGAGCTCCGCTGCGCCCTTGTCCTCCGCCACGCCGCGCATGGCCTTGCCCATCTTGGTCTTGCTGGTGAACAGCGTCAGGCCTGCCATGATGACAACGCTGACCGCCACCGTCAGGATGGTGTTGCCGCTGATCTGCAGCTGACCGTCAAACAGGGAAACCACGCCCAGATTGACCACGGTGGGAAAGCTCTTGGGGTTGGGGCTCCACAAAAGGAGCGCCGTGTTCTGCAGCAGATAGCTCATGCCGATGGCGGTGATCAGCACTGCCAGCGAGGAGGCCTGACGCAGCGGCTTATAGGCCAGCCGCTCGATAATAACGCCCAGCAGGGTGCAGACGACGACAGCGGCCAGTACCGCTACAAGGGGAGGAAGTCCCACGTAATTCATGCAGCAAAAGGTGACGTAAGCGCCGATCATGATGACGTCGCCATGGGCAAAGTTCAGCATCTTCGCAATGCCGTACACCATGGTGTACCCCAACGCGATGATGGCGTAGACGCTGCCCAGGCTGATACCGTTGCACAGATAAGAAAGCAGCGAAATCATACTCCACAACCTCTCCCTTGTTTTTTCTTTGGCCCCTATCCTCACGGACGTGCGAAAGCACCTCCGGAAAATACACGTAGAAGGTAACCAGCATCAATCAGCCGTCACGTGCGCTTGACTGATGTTGATTACCTTGCACTGCGCTCACGTTTCTTTGACAATGACAACAAAAGCCGCCCAATCTCCGCCTAAGCAGAAGTCGGGCGGCCTTTGTCCATTCATTTAGTCCATCAACTCGTAAGCGCCATTCTTAATAATGTATACCTTCGGCTCTTTGCTGACTTCGCCGCTGGCAGACCAGGTGGAAACACCGGTCAGGCCGTCCACCGTCAGGGTCTGGAACTGCTCGATCATCTTGTCGCAGGCGTCCTCAGCGGAGGTGTCGGTGGTGATGCCGGCAGCAACCGCAGCGTTGTACAGGGCATAGATGCCGTCATAAGCATCCGCGGCGAACTGGTTGGGGGTCTCGCCGTACTTCTCCTGATACTTGGCAACGAAGCTCATGGTCTTTTCATCTGTGCCGAAAGCAGAGAAGGGAGCCAGCAGCATCAGGCCCTCAGCCAGCGAGGTGTCGAAGCCCTCCATGGTCAGGATGCCGTCCATACCGTCCACACCGAAGAAGGTGGGCGCATAGCCCATGTCCTTGGCCTGCTTCAGGAGCAGGGAAGCGGGAGTATAGTAGATGGGCATGAACACCAGGTCAGCCCCGCCGTTTTTGCAGGCGGACAGCTGCACGGAGAAGTCGGCATTGTCATCGGAGGCAAAGGCCTCAGCCGCAACGATCTCCAGACCCAGCTCCTCAGCCTTGGTCTTGAAGGCATTGAAAATGCCGGTGGAGTACGCGTCGCTGCTGTTGTAGATGATGCCAATCTTGGTGCCCAGCTTCTTATCGGCAATCAGCTGCGCGGAAGCGACGCCCTGCGCGGGGTCGGTGAAGCACACCTGATACATGTTGTCCTTGTTGGCCGTCACGTCGGTAGAGGACGCGGAGGGGGTCAGCATGAACACACGATCCACATAGGCATGCGCGGCAACCTCGATGCAGGGAGAGGTGGTCACGGCGCCCAGAATGAACTGTGCACCGCCGTCCAGCACGTTGTTATAAGCGTTGACGGACTTTTCGGCGTCATGCTCGTCGTCCTGAGACAGCAGAGTGATCTGCGCGCCGCCCTGAGCATTGATTTCTTCAACCGCAATTTCAGCGCCATGCAGCACAGCCTGGCCGTAAACGGCGGCAGCGCCAGTCAGGGGGCCGATCAGGCCGATGGTGTAGGTCTCTTCGGCAGAGGCGAACGAAACGAGGCTCAGCGCCATTGCCATGGCCAACACGGCAGCAAGGAATTTCTTCATGAATGTTTCCTCCTTTGGCAAATTGGGTAATAATGAAAACAAGAGAAGTGAATCCCTTGCTTTCTTGTTGCGTATTATACACAGCAACCCCTTACGCGTAAAGGGTTTTTCCTGTTTCTTTTTTGTTTTTTGTTGCATGAATATGCACGCCATGGAGAATATGGAACGCTTTTTTGCCATGACGGTCGATTTTCGAAAAGAAAGCTTAATTGTTCGGATTATCGGACTTTGTTTTGTTCTCGTTGATCAAATGGGTGAGTTCCTCCATGAAGCTGCCCAGATCGGTAAATTTGCGGTACACGGCGGCAAAGCGGACGTAGGCCACATCGTTGAGCTGCTTCAATTCGGCCATGACCATGTCGCCGATGCGCTGGGAGCTGATCTCGCCCTCCATGGTGTTATAGACGGTCTGCTCGATGCGGCTCACAATGCTGTCGATCTGCTGCATGGACACGGGCAGCTTTTCACAGGCATGGATCACGCCGCTTTTGATCTTCGCTGCGTCAAAGGGCTCCCGGCGGTTGTCGCGCTTCACCACCAGCAGAGGCACCAACTCGATCTTTTCATACGTCGTAAATCGGCGGCCGCATCGGGTGCATTCACGGCGGCGGCGGATGCTGTTGCCTTCCTCCGTGGGTCGGGAATCGATGACCTTGCTTTCCAGACAGTTGCAATACTGACATCTCATGATGCGCGCCGCCTTTCTCTTCCAATGCAATAGAGCTTATGTTTCGGTTGTATTATAACTTTTTTTGGAAGCTGAGTAAAGGAAAAAATGACCGAAGGTAAGAATTTGCCGGAAAGCCATGCGGTACGGCAGGATTTTTCCGGCAGCCTATGGACAAAGGAAGAAGGGTGTGTTATATACATCCATGAAGTATGAGAGACTAAAGGAGCAGGGAAGCACATGTTCACCAGGCACCGTTCCAATCTGGAGCGCGAGACCAGCATTACCGAGGGCGTTATTTGGAAGCAACTGCTGGCGTTCTTCTTTCCTATTTTATTGGGAACCTTTTTCCAGCAGCTGTACAACACGGCTGACGCGATGATCGTGGGTCGGTTTGTGGGCAAGGAAGCGCTCGCGGCGGTAGGCGGCGCGACGGGCAACCTGATCAACCTGCTGGTAGGCTTCTTTGTGGGCTTAGCATCCGGCGCGACGGTCATTATTTCCCAGTTCTACGGCGGACATCGGGACGAGGACGTGAGCAAGGCGGTTCACACGGCGGCGGCGATGGCTCTTGGGTGCGGTGTGCTGCTGACGGTGGTGGGCATTGTGCTGTCGCCCATGCTCTTGCGCATGATGGGCACACCCGAGGACGTGATGGACTATGCCCTGACCTACATGCGCATTTACTTCGCGGGCATGATCCCGAACCTGATCTACAACATTGGTTCCGGTGTGCTTCGCGCGGTGGGCGATTCCCGTCGACCGCTGTATTTCCTGATCGCCGCCTGTCTGACGAACATCGTGCTGGACGTGGTATTTGTGCTGTATCTGCACATGGGCGTGGCCGGTGCGGCGCTGGCGACGATTCTGTCCCAGGCCATCAGCGCGGTGCTTGTGGCGCTGACGCTGATGCGCTCCGATCTTTCCTACAAGCTGTTTCTGCGCAAAATCCGCTTTCACATGGATTTGCTGGGGCAGATCATTCACATTGGCCTCCCGGCGGGCTTGCAGTCGGTGATGTATTCTCTGTCCAACGTGATTATTCAGTCCAGCGTGAACAGCTTCGGTACGGATGTTTTGGCGGCATGGACGGCCTATGGCAAGCTGGACGGTCTTTTCTGGATGACGGTAAGCGCCTTCGGCATTTCCGTGACGACCTTTGCGGGGCAGAACTTCGGCGCGCAGCGATACGACCGGGTGCGGAAGAGTGTGCGCGTCTGTATGGGTATGACGGCGCTGGCTACCGCCACGATCAGCATTTTGTTATTGAATTTCGGCGAGAATCTCTATCGTCTCTTTTCCAATGACGAGGAGGTCATTCGTCAGGGCATGATTATCCTGAAGCTGCTGGTGCCCACGTACATGACCTACATTTGTGTGGAGGTACTGTCCGGTGCGGTACGCGGCGCGGGAGATTCGGTCGTACCGACGCTGTTCACGCTCTGCGGCATATGTCTACTGCGCGTCGTTTGGGTGAAGTTTGTCACGCCGAGTCATAACGACATTGACTTCATGCTCCTCAGCTATCCCATCACATGGACGATCACGTCCCTGCTCTTCGTCGTCTACTACCTCCGCGGCAACTGGCTGAAGCGCTGCATCAAAAAAGCCGGGTTCCCGGAAGAAGTGAGGGCGTAAGGGTTTTGCGAGGGAGGGGGCTTCTCTGTAGAGAAGCCCCCTCCCT
>USCW01000075.1 GCA_900553315.1 uncultured Eubacteriales bacterium | reverse complement strand
CTGCCGCCCCGGATAAAGACTTTCAACCGGTCCGGTTCGGGAAAGTAATGTTTCAGGTAATTGCCCTCCTCGCCGACGCGCAGGAGCAGTTCCTCGGCCCGCGCACGGGGCCACTCCTGCTCGGCGCGCGCCACGTCGAGATCGTCTTCCCAGTCGCCGTCCTGCCAATCCGTGTTGTCATAATCCTCGAAATAATCCTGCTGATTGGCGTTATCCGCCTGATAGTCTTGCTCGGGATCATGGTTGAAATACGCCATGAGATTCCTCCTCTCTGCTCATCCAACGAAGCAGATCGCGGCATTCCTGCCGCTTACACATAATCCAGCCACGGGCCATCGGCCTCTTCTCGACCGGTAAGGTGTCCCTCCGCAGAAAGGCCCGGAAAGCCCTGTTGACGAAGCGCCTCATACAGCACGATTGCCACGGAATTGCTCAGATTCAAGCTTCGCGCCTCTGTCCGCATGGGAATACGAATACAATGGTCATAGACCTTTTCCAGCAGATTTTCCGGCAGGCCGCGAGTTTCCTGCCCGAATACCAGAAAATCGTCCGGGTCATAGGCGACCTCTGCATAGCTTCGCGGAGCCTTGGTGCTGGCGTAGTGCATATGCGCGCCGGGATGCTTCTGAAAAAAGTCCTCAAGGTTATCATAAACCGTCAGGTGCATCATATGCCAATAATCCAGCCCGGCACGCTTCATATATTTATCATCCAGCGAAAAGCCCAGCGGGCGAATCAAATGAAGCTCTGCACCCGTAGCCGCGCAGGTACGGGCGATATTGCCCGTATTCTGTGGAATTTCAGGATATACCAATACAATATTCATCTTTGTTCCTCCAACAGCGACGCGAGATAAGCAAGTCCCTCCCGCCGCATCTCCGCCAAATGAGTCGTGACGGCTTCCCACGGAATTTCCGCCAAATCGCTGTCCAGCGCCAACTGACGAAGCAGATTATCAATGCGGCTGTTGCGGGATGCAGGATCGTCCTCTCGATCCCGGCGGAATACCTCAAAATCCGTCTGAAAAATCGTGGAAAACACCGTGCCATGGAAGGAATCCGTACACACGACCGCCGCTTCATCTAAATAGCCAAGAAACTGCTCCGGTGAAAGTCCTGCGCACAGATCATAGGGCTGGCGATACGCCTCCGCAGTCAGCGGGATCACCTTCACACGCAGGCCCGTTTTCTCTTGCAGCCGCGTCACACGCTCCCAATAAGCAGGGCTTTCTCCCAGAAAATAGCAGAGCAGATAAGGATGCTTGCGGTGCGGATGCTCCGCCATTTCCAGCCATTTCTCCCGGCGAAGCAGACAGACAGGGTCAGGCATAACAGGTATCTGTGTCCCCGGCAAAAGCTTTTCCAGCAGTCGCCCTCCCTCTGCCTCACGGACAGAGATACGCTCAAAGCCTGTCAGCAGCGAACGCATCAGCGCTTGCTTGCGGGGCGACGGCAACTCCTTCACTCCCAGCGAAGGCGCATAGGCCGCCTTACGCTGACCCTTTGCGGCGAAGTCCAGAAAATAGGCCGGATTCAGCCACGTGGGCGACCAGATCTGATCGCTTCCGCACAACAGCAAGTCATACTGCGACGCCTGTTTTTTCAATGCCGCATGATCGGCGCAGACAGATGACAGCCGCATATGCGCCGCATAAAACGGCCCGAAGGAGGCCGCCTTCTGCCGTGCGCCCTCCTCCTGTGCGCGAACGCTTCGCTTGCGCATTCCTTCCAAAATCAACCGCGGCGAGTTGCCGCTGGTCAGCAGATTGCGCAGCTTTTCCTGCCGCGAGGGCCGATAGTCCAAATGCTCTGCCTCTGCACCCAGCGCTGTCAGCGCCCATTGAAGCGCATACGCCTGAAGGGCAGAACCATAGTTATCGTTATGTAAAAAGGTCAGCACGCCCACCCGCGTCGCCAAAGTCATCCCTCTTTCATGCTTGATGGTCGTAGTATAGCACAAAAGCGCGGAAATAGGAAGACAGCGGCGCCGCCTTCACATTCTGTTCATTTGACATTCATGCAGGAATAACATACAATGGTTATATTGTAGCGGATAACCGCAGACGCAGTATGACCGAAATGGCATGAATAAAGAAACGTTTTTGCAGAAAGGAAATGGATCGTGGAAAAGGATACGACAAATATGGCGCTCATTCAGCGCACCGTGCAGAATCTCCCCACGCAGGTGCGCGGTAAGCTGGTCAACAACGCGCTCAAGCTGATGCGCGAGGCCTCCTTCCCTTATCGAAAGCTGATGGCCTATTATACCTGCGCCATGATGGAGGTCGAGACGAAGCTGAACGTGCTGAACGAGGAGTTTTCCCTCCAATACGACCGCAACCCCATCAGTGCCATCAAGACCCGCCTGAAGAGCTTCGACAGCATCATTGAGAAGCTGCAGCGCAAGGGACTGCCGATGGACGATTTCGACGTGATTGAGCAAAGCCTGAACGACATTGCAGGTGTGCGCGTCATTTGCTCCTTTCCGGAGGATGTATATATGCTGGCCGAGGCGCTGCTCAAGCAGGACGATATTCGACTTCTGGAACGCAAGGATTACATTGCTTCTCCCAAGGCCAATGGCTACCGCAGTCTGCATCTGATCGTAGAGGTGCCTATCTTTTTGGCACAGGAAAAGCGGCTCATGAAGGTCGAGGTGCAGTTGCGCACCATTGCCATGGATTTCTGGGCCAGCTTAGAGCATCAGTTGAAATACAAAAAAGAGTTGGAGAACACAGAGGAGTTGACCCGTGAGCTGCTGGAATGTGCTGAGGTCAGCGCCGCGTTGGACGCAAAAATGGAAGAAATTCGCAAGCGTATCATGGACGCTCCTGTAAAAAAGTAAGCGAAATCGTCAAAAAATCCAAGATGCCCTTGAAAAGAAGGGCCGCGCATGGTATGATATGCACAGCGTCGGAGTGCTCCCGGCGCGTAAACTTGAGGAGGTGAATCCACCATGGCATACCAGATTTCTGAAGATTGCATCAGCTGCGGCGCGTGCGAGGCCGAATGCCCCGTGTCCGCGATTTCCGAGGGCGATGGCAAGTACGAAATCGATCCTGAAAAGTGCATCGAGTGCGGCGCTTGCGCCGAGACCTGCCCCGTTGGCGCCCCTCATCAGGCGTAATTGATACGGAGTAGACGGAACGCTCCCTTCCTGTTGTCCGCAGGAAAGGGGCGTTTTTTGTTATGTTCGGGCGGCTTCCCGATTCTCCGTCCGGAAGCCGCTGCCATCATTTTTATTTTATGCGTTGACATTTCGCATTTGCATCACGTCTTATAGGTGTCATGACAAAAGCAAGCGGGTGAGCAAGGATGGAAAAGGATGCATTGGGACAGGCCCTATGGGCACAGCGTGTGAATCTGCTTCGGCTGGCATTGAGCATTGTGCGAAATCCGCAGGACGCGGAGGACGCTGTCTCTGCGGCCATCGTTAAGGCCTACCAAAAGGCGGATACGCTGCAAAGCGCTGATAAGCTTCGGCCTTGGATGATGACCATCACGGCACGTTGCTGCTATGATCTTCTGCGCCGCAGGAAGCGGGAAAGTCCTTCCGGTAATGAACAGCTTGTTTCTTCTCCCGTTCTGCTGGCCGATCAACCCTCCACCGTTTACGAGACGCTGTTGGAGCTTCCCCCGCCGCTGTCTCAGGTGCTGACGCTGTATTACTACGAGGGCTTCGCCGTGCAGGAGATCGCTCACATTTTGCATCTCAACCGCACGACCGTTTCCATGCGGCTGGCCCGTGGACGCAGACAGCTGCGCGAGCTTTTGAAAGGATGCGATGACGCATGAAAAACGCCGATTTTGATCGCATGATCCGCAATCGGATTCGCCACGAACGCTTCTCCCTATCCTCAAAAGCAGCAAATCGACTGCTGCATACCCTAACTTCTCCACCGCAGGAGCAAGCTCCCATCGCTTCGTACAGCTCTCATCAAGGCCATGTCCCTGTGCTGGCCTTTGCCTGTGCCGTGCTTGCGTGCATGATCTTTTTCCTGCCGCAATGGACGTCCCGCCCCGATCAAACCTATCCCCCCACCAGTCAGGATAACGGCGACTTAGGGAATGGTTTCTTCACCTTCACACCCATTGTAACGATTGTCCCTACGCCAACGGAAGGCCCTACCGCAACTGCAACCGTCATTGCTCCTTCCCCCACGCCTACGGAGACCTCCACGGTGTCTCCTATATCAGAGCCCACGAATACTCCCGACAATTCGCCCACATCTGAGCTGGAGGCCACGCCGATGCCCTCGCCTACACCGTTTTCGGGTGAAACCGCAACTATCTTGCCAACCGTTACGCCTGTTCCAACACGCACATCCACGCCGACCCCTACGCCCTTCGCAACGCCCCGCGTTACCATAGCACCAAAATAAAAAGAAAGCGAGGAAGCTGTTCTTCAAAGGAGCAAGCTTCCTCGCGCTTTCTTTTACTTCTTGCCCAGATTACTTCTATCTACGCTATTCTCCCCGGGGCGCACCGACCAATAAACCACGCTGGGCTCCAGCGTCACGCCGTAGGCCGCCGCCAGCTCGTCCACGGTCACAAACATGAAACCGTGTTCCTCCATGTACTCCGCCCACAAAGGAATCGACTTGTGCAGATATTTTCCCGTGTCATGGCACAGCACAATGTCGCCTTCCTTGACCTTGTCCCGGAAGGTATAGAAGATTGCCTTGGGCTGCTTACCCGTATAGTCGTAGGTATCCACGCTCCATTGGATGATCGGCAGGGGCATTCCCGCCTCCACCCACGGCGGATAGGTGCCACCGGGTGCGCGGAATAATTTCGCCTGCTCGCCCACCAGCTTCAGCGTCCATTCCGCACTCTTGTCCAGTTGCTTCAGGCGACTGGATTTTTTCTTCAGCGCGTAGCCGCTCACATGCCCGAAGGTATGCGTCGCAAAAATCTGATTCTGATCGTACTGCTTTTGCAGCACATAGCCATACTTATCCAGCTGCTTGCCCACCGTGAAGTAGGTCACGCGCACGCCATACTTGCGGAAATTTTCCAATGCCTTGCTGGACGCATAGTCCTTGGGGCCGTCATCGCAGGTCACAGCCACCATCTTCCATCGGCTGTTATCCGTGGCAGCCACGCCCGTTTCGGTCATCATACCCTCAAACTGCGGATAGAAGAACCGTACATGCGTCAGCGTAACCTTGCCCGGGATCACCGACGAGGCCGCATAATGCAGCGTCAACTCCATGCCGCTCAGGGTAAAGTCCGCTTCCTCCAGACTTTCCCGGCTGCACAGCGCTTCGATCGCCGCGCTGTCCCGCTCCTCGTCCGGGAAAATCTCATTCATATGCGTCCGCACGCCCTCCGCCAGCACACCCCATGCCTCGCTGTCCTCCGGAAACAGGTCAGTCAGCTTCAAGCGCTCACCCGTTTCCAGATTCCAAGTGCGGCTGGTAAATGCCGTCGAAAGCTGTTCCTCCCGGAAGCTGACGCGGGCAATGGTCAGCGTGCTGACATAATACGTACCCGTGCGGTAATACACAGTGTCAATGTTCAGCGTACTACCCTTGCTGCCCTTCTTGCGGGGATCCATTTGCAGCGTGGGAGTGATTTCTTCGTCGTAGCCGTCAACGATCTCACGCAGCTCACCGTTCACCTGCGAATTGGTCGTGGTCACGTATTCCTTGTAGACGTAGGCCTTACCCTCTTCGATCTTGCGCTCGTTCTCTTCCACGCTGATCTTGAAGATTTCCGGCAGACTATCGTACTTCTCAACACTGCTTTCTTCCGCAGAGGCACAACCCATGCAGAGCGCCAGCACTAGCAGCACGGCCAGTAAACGTTTCATGTTCCTCATCCTCCTTGGGCAAACAAATCTCGCGCCCATCCTTATTTATTTTACCATAGGCCGCCCCGGGTTGCAACTCCCGCAAAAATGAATCCGCCGTCTTTCTTCGTTTGCAAAATTCGTGCTGTCTGTGCTATAATAAGCATACACTCCATGGAGTTTAATTGGAAAGTGAGGAATGACCTATGACGAATACCGTAATCACGATTGGACGGCAATATGGTTCCGGCGGTCGCTTTGTGGCAAAGAAGCTTGCGGAAAAGTTGGGCATCCCCTATTATGATAAGGAGCTTTTGACCCTCGCAGCCAAGGAAAGCGGCATCTGCGAGGAAATGTTCGAGGACCACGACGAAAAGCCCACCCGTTCGCTGCTGTTCTCGCTGGTAACAGGGCTGCAAATGCGCGGCGACGCGGGCAGCGTGTACATGGATATGCCGCTGAATCATAAGATTTTTCTGGCGCAGTTTGACACCATTCGCAATATCGCCGCGAAGGGCCCCTGCGTCATCGTTGGCCGCTGTGCGGACTATGTGCTGCGTGATGAAAAGAACGTGGTCAGCGTGTTCGTGAAGGCGGACATGGAGGATCGCAAGGCTCGTGCTGTGAAGTATTACAACGTTGATCCCACCAAGGCCGAGGATGTGATCCGCAAGGCCGACAAGCAGCGTGCCAGCTACTATGACTATTATGCCACCGCCACTTGGGGCGCTGTGGACAACTATGACCTGTGCGTAGATACCGGCGCAGTCGGCGTGGACGGTGCGGTGGACGTAATCGCGCAGTTTGTGGAGCTTCAGGAGAAGTTCCGCCAGGAGAAGCAATGAAACGGCGCTGGCTGACGTTGCTATGCGCACTGCTGCTCATGTTTGTGTCCACGGCACAAGCCGAAATACAGTGGCCTGCGCTGACAACGGAAGGACAGCAGCGTGTACATGACTATGTGCAGCAGATCAACGCGAATCTGTCCACGCTAGGCTCCTATCCCATCAACTCCGTGTTTGAATGCTATCCCGGCATTGTTTCACTGGGCATTACCGGACAGGACAACGCAGAAATTTCCGAGGGTGTGGAGTTAAGCTTTACCTTACAGGGCAATGCGGTCACAGCGCTGACCGTTCGCTGCACGAATCTTGATCTCTTTGCGCCGTTGACCGCCAGCTGCATTCAAGCTGCGTCCCCAAGTCTTGGGCTGACGGAGTGTCTGGAAGCGCCCGCCTCCTATGTGAAACAGGCGACAAGCGCACCGGATAATTCCTTCGGTTCAGACATGACGGACATGGACTGGCTGCAAGGTGATTCGCTTCGCATTTATTACGCGTATCGTCCCAACGAATACCACGACAACGCCAACTGGCTGCAAGCGGTGCTGGTCTTCCCACGTGGAGCTGAGCTGATGCCTGCACCGACTTTTGAGCCCACGCCAACGGCGACCGTCTACATGGAGGAAAGCTGGGAATCCGACATTCAGTCCACGCCCGCTCCCGCCATCGACTTCCAATCCGTCCCCAACAGCTACCCCGAAGGTGAAGTTGAGGGAGAGTGACAAGTGGGGTACTGCGAGGGAGGCCGCTTCTCTAAGAGAAGCGCCTCCCTCGCGCT
>USCW01000074.1 GCA_900553315.1 uncultured Eubacteriales bacterium | reverse complement strand
AAAAATCAAAAAGCTTTGATTCCTGCATCCACATAGTGCGGCAGGATATTGCCGGTTGCCCAGCACGCAGGTGGACACCACCGTGTCCATCAGGAAAAGAATAACGAGTCCCCAGCTCAGCCCATGCAGCCAACTGTCGGTCAGATGAGAGAACCAGCCGAAGAGCAACGGCTTCACAAAGTAGATCATGCCCAGACCCAGCAGACCGAAGGGGATCAGCGTATCCGCGCAGACACGGCCGTTCAGGTTGAACTTCTTCTGGCTGTAATCCCACCAGCGGGCGTGAAACAGCTTCTCCATTATGTAGCTGGTCAGGTATTCCAGCGTGCCGCAGACCACCATGGCCAGCACGAATACTGCCGCCACCGAGTCAGCGTACCGGGACAGAAGCAGCGTGACCAGCACCGCGCCGAAGCCGTAAATGGGGCAGTAGGGTCCCAGCAGAAAGCCGCGGTTGATGAAGCGGTGAAACTGGATCAGCTTACAGGTGACCTCCATCAGCCAGCCGAGTACGGCGCTGCAAAAGAACATCAGCACGTAATAGTAGACCTCTCTGGGCATAAAACGGCCTCCTTCATTGGAAAACTCTATGATGTATAACGATACCACAGGAAAATAGGAAAATCAACCACCGCAGTCCGGTTCGCGGGAAGAAAGTGCCGCGAACGATTGATTTCAGCGGGCTCTCATGGTATAATCTGCACAACGGAGAAAGGGGGCGGCGCGGATGGAAAACCAAACGCTGCTTTTTCTGTACCCGTTTTTCAGCAGTTCGGAGGGCGGTATCGTCCAACACGGGGAAAGCTGGGTATTTCGATGTCGCTGAGAACAGATAAAGTTTGAAACACCGGAGATTGGTCTGCGGTGAATGCTCCGTAAAGCATCCGCCGCGGGAGAACATACACGGAACACAGGAAAAGATGGAGGAGAATGAAGTATGCAAATTTACAACAGCCAGTCCCGCCGCAAGGAGACCTTTGTGCCCCTGCATGAAGGCAAGGTCGGTATCTATACGTGCGGCCCTACGGTCTATAACTATTTTCATATCGGCAACGCCCGCCCGTTTATTACCTTCGATGTGCTCCGCCGGTATCTGGAGCACAAGGGCTACGACGTGACCTTCGTGCAGAACTTTACCGATATTGACGATAAGATGATTAAGCGTGCCAACGAGGAGGGCATCACCGTCAAGGAGTTGGGTGAGCGTTTCATCAAGGAATACTTTGTGGACGCTAAGGCACTGGGCATCCGTCCTGCCACGGTGCATCCCAAGGCCACCGAGCATATTCCGGAGATTATCGCGCTGATTCAGCGGCTGGTGGATAACGGTCATGCCTATGCGGTGAACGGCGATGTATATTATCGCGTATCCTCCTTCCCGGGCTACGGCAAGCTGTCCGGTCAGAGCGTGGAGGATCGTGAGATGGGCGCTTCCGACCGCCTGGACGTGGAGACGGACAAGGAGAGTCCCGCTGACTTTGCCTTGTGGAAGGCGCAGAAGCCCGGCGAACCCGCGTGGGACAGTCCTTGGGGCAAGGGCCGTCCCGGCTGGCACATCGAGTGCTCCGCCATGTCCATGAAGTATCTGGGTGAAACCTTTGATATTCATTGCGGCGGTAAGGATCTGCTGTTCCCGCACCACGAGAATGAGATCGCTCAGTCCGAGGGCGCGACGGGCAAGCCCTATGTGCGCTACTGGATGCACAACGGCTTCATCAATATCGACAACGAGAAGATGAGCAAGTCTAAGGGCAACTTCTTCACTGTGCGCGACATTGCCAAGGAATACAATCTGGAGGCCGTGCGCATGTTCATGCTGTCGGCGCATTATCGCAGCCCCATTAACTTCAGCCGCGATCAGATCGAGGCGGCTAACGCGTCCCTGACCCGTCTGTATACCGCACGGGATCAGCTTTGCTTCCTGCTGAAGAACGCGCAGGAAAAGGATATGACCGACGCGGAGAAGGATCAGGTGGCTCGGTTGAAGGAATATGAAGCCCGCTTCGATGCCGCGATGGATGACGATCTGAATACTGCCGATGCTATCGCCGCCATTTTTGAGCTGGTGAAGGATGCAAACGTATCCCTGAACGCGGAGAGCAGCAAGGCGGCGGTGCAGGCCACGCTGGATATGCTCATGGAGCTGTGCGGTATTCTGGGTTTGCTGCAAAAGAGCGAGGATGAGCTGCCTGCTGAGATTCAGCGGATGGTGGACGAGCGTGCGCAGGCTCGCAAGGATAAGAACTGGAAGCGCAGCGATGAGCTCCGCGATGCGATCAAGGCGGCGGGCTATGTGCTGGAGGATACGCCTCAGGGTCAGAAGGTTCGCAAGGGTCTGTAAATCATGAAGGCAATAAAGCGGCGCAAAAAGGATGTTCGCCAGATAGTGGGCAGGTTCTGCCTATGTCTGGCCCTTCTTGCGCTGCTTTTTCCCGTCTTTACCCGGAAAGCGCCGGAGACTCCGATGGCAGCCTACGCCGCACGGCATCGTGAAGCGGTCACGGCTACGGCGGAGCCGACGGGCGGCGTGAATGTCAACACGGCGGATAGGCAGACCCTTTGCACCCTGCCGGGCGTGGGCGAGGTGCTGGCCCAACGCATTCTGGATACGCGGAACGAATGCGGCGGCTTTGCGTATCCGGAGGATCTGCTGCTGGTCAAGGGCATCGGTACAAAAAAGCTGGAAGCCCTTCGACCGCTTATCTGCTTCAAATAGGAGGAGAACCCATGGCCTATCAGGCACTTTACCGGCAATGGCGGCCGCAGGATTTCAGCTCCATGGTGGGCCAGGAGGCCATTATTGCCACCCTGCGCAACCAGATCATGACCGGGCGGATCGCGCACGCATACCTGTTCTGCGGCTCCCGCGGAACAGGCAAAACGTCCACCGCCAAGATCATGGCACGGGCTATTAACTGTCTGCATCCGGTACAGGGCGACCCCTGCGGAGAGTGCGAAAGCTGCAAACGCCTGATGGGGGAAAACAGTCTGGATATTCTGGAAATCGACGCAGCCAGCAATAACGGCGTGGACGAGATCCGCGACCTGCGCGAAACGGTGAAGTATCCGCCCCAGTATGGCAAATACAAGGTCTATATCATCGACGAGGTACACATGCTGTCGGCCTCGGCTTTCAATGCGCTGCTGAAGACGCTGGAGGAGCCTCCGGCTCATGTGGTGTTCATTCTGGCGACTACCGAGCCTCAGCGGCTCCCGGCGACGATTCTGTCCCGGTGCCAGCGCTTCGACTTTGGACGCATTCCGGCGGAGCAGATCGTGGGTCGTTTGCGGGAGGCGGCGGCAGGTGCGGGCGGTACAGCGACGGATCAGGCGCTGCATGTGATCGCGCGAGCCGCCGAGGGCGGAATGCGCGACGCGCTGTCCATTCTGGACATGTGTCTGGGCTATCAGAGCGAGGTCACGGAGGAACTTGTCCGCAGCGTGCTGGGTACGGCGGATCGTGCGTTCCTGTTCCGCTTTGCCGAAAAGCTGCAAGCCAGCGACGTGCAGGGTGTGATGACCATGATCGACGAGCTGATGCGCAGCGGCCGCGAACCGCTGGTATTCTCAAAGGACGTGTCCCAGCACCTTCGGGCGTTGATGATGGCGCGAAGCTGCGGCACAGAGCTGGCGTCGCTGCTGGAAATCACCGAGGAGGATGCGGAGGCCTATCGCGCACAGGCACAGGGCTTCACGGATCAGCGGCTTTTGCGAATGCTGGAAATTTTCATGGGCGTGGAAACGGATATGCGCTGGGCCTCTTCGCCGCGCATTGCGCTGGAAGCGGCGGCGTTGAAGGCGTGCCTGAAGACGACGGAGACGGACAGCGCCGCCTTGACCGAGCGTATTTCAGAGCTGGAAAAGCAGGTTGCCACGCTGACCGAGCAATTAAAGAGCGGCGCATTTACGCCCGCGAAGCCCGCCAGAGCAGCGAAGGCTGCATCCAAGGCAGAGGCTCCGCAGGAGGCAGCCGCTCCCGCCGCTCCTGCGCCGCTGGCTCCGACGGGCAAAACCCCCGGCGAGGCGTGGAAGACGATGATGGATACGCTCAAGCGAAGCGATCCGGCAACCTACAGCTTTCTGACGCAGGGTCGCTTCGGTGGCTGCGAGGGCGATGTATACCGCTGGTACGCCAAGCCGGGATTGGACTTCTATGTGCGTGCGCTGAATGGCGACGCGAAGCGCGGGAGCATCGTACAGGCGTTGACACAAGCGTTAGGTATGGAGGTCAAGTTCGAAGCCCTGCCGGAACAGGACGCACCCCGACCAAGCGAGAATATGCAGGAGGACACGTTGCTGGCAGAGCTGAAGGAATCCTTCGGCGGCGAAAACGTGACGGTACAGGAACAGGAGAAGTAAAGCATAGACAGAAGAAAAGGCGGTTCATAGGGACACTCGTGCCGGATGACGGAGGATGAAACACCGCCGTTGTCTGTTGCGGGTGTTTCTTTGTATAGCCGTATGACGGCTGTGCTATCCTACATAGGAGCGCGCCATAACGTTTACTGCAAAATGTATCAATACGTATTGATATTTGAAGGCTTTTGCAGTATACTAGGCCACAGGCAAAGCTTCCCATTTCATTAAAGGAGATTGAAGCATGGCAAGATTGTTTGGTACGGACGGTGTCCGGGGAATTGCAAATAAAGATCTCACCTGCGAGTTGGCGTTCAAGCTGGGACAGGCCAGCGCGTTTGTATTGGCGAGCAATGTGCATCGCCCGACCATTTTGGTGGGTCGGGATACGCGCATCAGCGGTGAGATGCTGGAGTCTGCGCTGGTAGCGGGCATTTGCAGCGTGGGTGCGCGGGCGGTGCTAGTGGATGTGCTGCCTACCCCCGGCATTGCGTATCTGACCCGGTACTATCAGGCGGACGCGGGTGCGGTGATTTCCGCCAGCCACAACACGGTGGAGTACAACGGCATCAAGTTCTTTGATAAGAATGGCTGCAAGCTCCCCGACGCGGTGGAGGATCGCATTGAGGAGATCATCCGCAACGGAGATCCGAACATGAAATTCCCTGTTGGCGACCGAGTGGGCCGCCCCGTCCGTCAGCGCAATGCTCAGCGGCGGTATATTGACTTTGTGAAGGAAACCACGGGCGTGCGTCTGGATGGTCTGCACATCGTGGTGGACTGTGCGCAGGGTGCAAGCTCTATGGTGGCTCCCACGGCGCTCAGCGAGCTGGGTGCGGTGGTATCGGCCTATTATCATGAGCCGGACGGCACGAATATCAATGAAAACTGCGGCTCCACGCATCCTGAGCGTCTGTGCGAGCTGGTGCGGGAGCTGGGGGCGGATGTGGGGCTTGCCTTCGACGGCGACGCGGATCGTCTCATTGCGGTGGATGAACGCGGCCAGATCGTCAACGGCGATCAGGTGATGTGCATCTGCGCGGCGCACCTGAAGAGTCAGGGCCGCCTGCGCAACAATACGCTGGTCACGACCATCATGAGCAACATGGGACTTGATTTGGCGCTGAAAAAGTTGGGTATTAAGCAGGTCAAGACCAAGGTGGGCGACCGCTATGTGCTGGAAAACATGCTGGCGAATAATTATAACCTCGGCGGCGAACAGAGCGGCCATGTGATTTTCTTGGATTACAACACCACGGGCGATGGCTTGATTACGGCTTTGCAGCTGCTGACGGTGATGGTGGAGAGCAAGAAGAGCCTCAGCCGCCTGAGCGAGGTCATGGAGATCATGCCGCAGGCCCAGTATGTGGCGCACGTGAGCGACGCACGCAAGTATGATTTTGACAAGGATGAGACGATCGTTGCGGCGATTCACGAGCTGGAAAAGAAATATGAGGGTCGTGGCCGGGTGCTGGTGCGGGCCAGCGGCACGGAGCCTTATGTGCGCATCATGATCGAGGGTCCAGATCAGTATGAAATGGATCAGGATGTGTTCAGCATGGCGCAGTTGATCGAAAAGCAGCTGAACAGCTGAACGTGAAAATTAGGGCTTGCAATTTCAGTCGGAGTACCGTATAATAAATAAGCCGTGTTCATGATGAAGATTGGGTCTCGTGCGATCTTCTGGTGTGAACCCTGTCAGGTCCTGACGGAAGCAGCAGTAAGCGCTTTTGAGGATGTGCTGCGGGATCACCCAATCTGAGTGAGCCGGTGTTTTCTATTTTTAGGAGCGAAAAGGGCGCTGTTGCGTAATGTGGCAGCGCCGTTTTTTTATACTTGCAGCCGCTTAAGGCACTACCGCACAATTCGTCGGCAGCGCTGGCGATGCCTTTTCTGCCATCTGCTTCTTGCAGAAATCTCGATTTACCTCCAGTAAACCTTCGATTTCTGCAATCGCATCTGACAAAAAATGCATTCGCCATCGCACCAACTCATTTGTGCGGTATTGCCTTAAGATTTTATTTGGAAAAGAGGTTATATTCCTGAGCACCTCCAAATTTGCGGTCTTTGTTGACCTGGAGAACTGCGGCGCGAAGGTTGCGACGCTCAACAGCATTCTGGAAAAGGTCAAGATTCGCGGCGATATTTTACTGGGCAAGGTTTACGGCTACACGGACAGGTTCAGCGACCTGAAGGAGATCCTGCTGAGCAACACGTTTACGGTGGTGCCCTCCCTGCGCTATGGCTATTCGCAGAAGAACAACGCGGACATTCAACTGGTCATTGATGCTTTAGAGGTGGCCTACAAGAATGATCTGATTGACAGCTTCTGCATTGTCAGCGGCGACAGCGATTATACGCCGCTGGTGGGTCGCCTGAAGGCCATGGGCAAGTTTGTATTGGGCATCAGCCGCAGCGAGGCGGCGAGCACGATCTTCATTAACGCGTGCAACGAGTTCCAATTTCTTGAGAGCGTGGGCGGGCGGAAGGTTACGCCGCCCACGACGAAGAAGAGTCGCCAGAGCACCAGCGAAGAGAGCATGGACGAGGCGGAGCTGAACAAGCTGCTCTGTTCCATTTTTGAGGAGCAGTCGGACAAGGATGAGATGTACGCCAGCGAATTGAAGGGGGTGCTGCTGCGTCTGCGTCCGGACTTCAATGAGAAAGCTTACGGCTGTGCGACCTTTGGCAAGCTGTTATCCAATCTGGCGGCGAAGTTCGGCGACTTGAAGATCAAGAACGACAACTTCAATGTCATGGTCAGCCTAAACGCCGCTGAGCAGGATGCCGCGCCGCAGCTGACGCGGGAGAACTGGCGCGAGGCCTTTGCGGCCCAGCTCAAGGCCTACAAGGACGGCGGTTTCGACCGCGTGAACCCCTCGATCCTCAAGGCGGACATTCTCACGACCTATCCCAACTTCAACGAGCGGGCGATCGGCTTCAAGCGTTTCTCCGACATCATGAAGCAGCTTGAAAAAGACGGTCTCCTCGTCGTCGAGCTGGATGAACAAAAAACAATGCTGATAAAGCTGTTATAATTATGCGAGGGAGGGGACTTTTCTGAAGAAAAGTCCCCTCCCTCGCGCTCCCTCCTCTAAAGACGATTTGGGGGAGATTCTGGGGAGGAGGCGGCTTCTCTGA
>USCW01000073.1 GCA_900553315.1 uncultured Eubacteriales bacterium | reverse complement strand
TCTGGGGGAGAGGCGCTTCTCTCAGAGAAGCGGCCTCTCCCCCAGAATCTCCCTAACGCATCTCCATCACGTTTCTTCTTTTGTTTTCCCAAATAGCTTTAGGATGCCGCGCAGAAACCTTGGCGCTTTGACGCACACCAGACGAATGCTCATGCCGTCACCTCCCCGCTTTGCCGAGACGAAGCAGCACCAAGCCCGCGCAAATCAGCGCAAAGCCCAGCATCGCTACCCACGCCCACCCGGGGATGCACAGAAACAGAAGCACCACACCGATGCCTGCCAGCAGAATCCCCGTCCAAACCAGCAGCGGATTCCCCGCCTGCTTGTAACATCGTATGTATCCCGGACTGCTCTGCCGCTTTTTCTGCATATGCCTCCCCCACTTCACTTGCAGCTTATGCAAAAGTGAGGAATTTAGTACCATTTGTCTTTATTTTTCCAGCCTGTATACCCGACAGGCGTTCGCATAGGTGTAGGCCGCAACCTCTTCAACCGATTCCCCCCGCAATGCAGCGATCTTCTCCGCCACATAGCGCACATTCGTCGGCTCGTTCCGCCGCCCGCGCATAGGCTCCGGCGCAAGATAGGGGCTGTCCGTCTCAATCAGCAGCCGATCCTGCGGCACATTCACCGCCACCTGCTGCAAATGCGGCGCTTTCTTGAAGGTCACAGGACCCGCAAAGGAAATGTAGTAGCCCAAATTCAGATATTCCTTCGCGCTTTCCCAACTGCCGGAATAACAATGCACAATGCCTCCCGGCAGCCGCCCCTTATGCGCCCGCAGTAAATCCAGCATATCCCCATGTGCATCCCGAATGTGAAAAACAACCGGCGCCCCCAGTTCATAGGCCAAGTTCAGTTGTGCCGCGCACACATTCTTCTGCACGTCCCGCGGACTCAAATCGTAATAGTAATCCAAACCAATTTCGCCAATGGCAACGGCCTGTCCGGAGATATACCAGTCCGCCAGCGTCTGCAAATCCTCCGACTTGTAGCCCTTGGCCTCGTGGGGATGAATCCCCACCACAGCCACAGCGCCGGGATGCGCGGCGGCGAAGGCCACGCAATGGGCGGAGGTCTCCATGTCGGAGCCCACCACCGCATAGCGTGTCACGCCATTTGCCGCCATCCGCGCAAGCACCTCGTCCCGATCCTCATCGAACTTCGGCTCGTCCACATGGCAATGGGAATCGAACAGCATCATCATCCGATGATCGCGCCGTCCTCAACGCCCTCCTGCACGGAGACCAGCTTCAGGTTGTCCTGATCGTCTACCGCCGAGAGGATCATACCCTGACTCTCGATACCCGCCAGCTTTGCAGGCTTCAGGTTGGAGATCAGCACCACCTGACGGCCTACCAGCTCCTCGGGCTTGTAATACTTGGCAATGCCGCTGACTACCGTGCGGGCGCCGTCCTTGCCCAGCGACAGGCCGAACTTAAGAAGCTTGCTGCTCTTCTCGACCTTCTCGCAGGTCACAACGCGGGCCACCTGCAGCTTGCACTTGTAGAAGTCGTCAATGGCGATCTCCGCCGGGAACTCCGGCTCGGCGTGCTTCTTTTCAGCCTTCTTCTCAGGCTTGGGCGCTTCCTCCTTCTTGGGCTGATCGCGCTCGATCTCCTTCTGCACATCCAGACGGGGGAACAGCGCCGCTCCCTTATGTACATGCAGACCTGCGGGCAGCACCGCGAAGGGCTTCAGCAGGGAATCCCACGTCTTGAGGCTCTCGTCCTCCACACCCAACTGCTCATAGATGCGGGCGGGGGTGCGGGGCATCACGAAGCCGACCATCACTGCAACGCGGCGCACACACTCCGCTAGCGTGTACAGCACCGTTTGCAGACGGGGCTTGCCCGACTCTTCACGGCCCAGCACCCACGGCTGCGTCACGTCAATATACTTGTTGCACTCGCCGATGAGCTTCCAAATTTCCTGCAACGCGCCGGAGAACTGGAACGCGTCCACCTGCTTTTCCATCTTGGCCGGAGTCGCCTCCGCCAACTGCCAAATGGCGCGATCCACATCCTCCACCTGTCCCACGGCAGGAATTTCGCCGCCAAAATACTTCTCGATCATCGCCACGGTACGGCTGACCAGGTTGCCCAAGTCGTTCGCCAAGTCGGCATTGATGCGGGTCAGCATGGACTTCAGGGTGAATTCGCCGTCGCTGCCGAAGGGCATCTCGCGCATCAGGAAATAGCGCACCGCGTCGGAGGAATAGCGGTTGCACAGCACCACGGGATCCACCACGTTGCCCACGGACTTGCCCATCTTCTTGCCGTCGATCACCAGCCAGCCGTGCCCGAACACCTGCTTAGGCAGGGGCAGTCCCAGCGCATGGAGCATGATCGGCCAAATGATGGTATGGAAGCGTACAATCTCCTTGCCCACCATATGCACATCGGCGGGCCAATACTTCTTGTACAGCTCGTCATGATCCGTGCCGTAGCCCAGTGCGCTGATGTAGTTGCTCAGCGCATCTACCCACACATACACCGTATGCTTGGGGTCGAAGGTCACGGGGATGCCCCACTTGATGGAGGTACGGCTGACGCACAGATCCTCCAAACCGGGCTTGAGGAAATTATTCAGCATTTCATTGGTACGGGAGGCCGGCTGAATGAAGTCGGGATGCTCCTCAATATACTGAATCAACCAATCCTGATACTTGCTGAGCTTAAGAAAGTAGCTCTCCTCACGGGTCTTTTCCACGGGACGACCGCAGTCGGGGCACTTGCCGTCCTTCAACTGAAGCTCCGTCCAAAAGGACTCGCAGGGCGTGCAGTACCAGCCTTCATACTCACTCTTGTAAATGTCACCCTGATCGTACAGCTGCTTGAACACCTTCTGCACGCATTCCACGTGACGCTCGTCGGTGGTGCGGATGAAATCGTCATATTCGATGTCCATCAGCTTCCACAGATCCTTGATGCCCGCAACGATCTTGTCCACGTATTCCTTGGGCGTTACACCCTTTTCCTTGGCCTTGCGCTCGATCTTCTGACCATGCTCGTCGGTACCGGTAAGAAAATAAGTATCGTAGCCGGTCATCTTCTTGAACCGCGCCATGGAATCTACCGCCGTGGAGCAGTAGGCATGACCGATATGCAGATTATCGCTGGGATAGTAAATGGGCGTTGTAATGTAGAATTTCTTTTTCTGTTCGCATTCCTGACACATGGACGTTTCCTCCTTCAACCAATAAAAAAGCCGCCCCCCCGCGTTCTGCACGAAGGGGCGGGCTTGAACCCGCGTTGCCACCCTGATTTATTGCTTCTCTTACGGATAACGGCGCGACCCGTCGCAGTCTGACCTTCCCTTGACCGCAAGGCTCCGGAGCCATGTTCCCGTGTGTTCAGCGGCCGCTTTTCACCTGCCGCGGCTCTCTTTGCGCATCCCCCACGGTACTCTTTCCTTCATTGCCCGTAATGTTTATTATAAAGGAACCTGCGCGGCCTTGTCAAGCAAAAATCAGGCCTTCGCACACTGCTTTTCAAAGCTGTGCGTCCAGTCGCCCCGGAAGTAATACGCCGTCAGCGCAACGGACGACAGCGACCATGTCAGCGGGTAGGCCCAGAAAATCGCCTGAATATCCGGCACCACCCGCACGATCAGCACAATATAGGCAATCCGAATGACGCACCAGCACACCAGCATGACCAGCATGGGCACAATGGAGCGTCCCGCGCCCCGCATGACTGCCGCCATGCCGTGGGTCAGCGCCAGCAGGAAATAGAACAGCGTGATCGTCCGCGCCTGCTTTACGCCCACAGCCACCACCTCCGGCGTGTGGTCAAAGGCGGAGATCAGCAGCGGCGAGAACAGATAAATACACACGCCGATCAGCTCTGCCAGCACCATACAGGTCAGAATGCCCATGCGTGCGCCGCGTTTGGCCCGGTCGTATTCCTTCGCGCCCAGATTCTGACCGATGAACGTGGTCAGCGCCAGCGAAAAGCTGGTAATGGGCAAGAAGCCGAAGCCCTCAATTTTGGTATATGCGCCGCAGCCCGCCATGGCCATGGAGCCAAAGGCATTGATGTTGCTCTGCACCACCAGATTCGCCAGCGCAATAATGGAATTCTGAATGCCGGAAGGAATGCCCAGATACAGAATCTGCTTCAGCAGACGCGGATGAATGCGCAGCTTACGCAGCTCCAACCGATAGCTGGCCTGTACCTTCGTCAGCCGATACAGACCCAGCATCGCGCTGGTGGCCTGTGCAATCACCGTCGCCCATGCCGCACCCGCAATGCCCATATGCAGCGGCCCCACAAAGAGAATATCCAGCACCACATTCACAATCGAGGACGTAAGCAGATAATACAGCGGATGGCGGCTGTCCCCCACCGCTTGCATAATGCCGCTGACCGTGTTGTACATCACCACCGTCAGTACACCACCGAAATATACTCGCACATAGGCCAGCGAATTCGGCAGCACGTTTTCCGGCGTACCCATCCACACAAGAATCTGCGGCGCCAGCAGCGATCCGAGGATCGTCACCGCAACGCCGCACAGCAGACCAAAGGTCACGGTCGTATGCACCGCCTTGGAAACGTTTTCATTGTCCCGTGCGCCGAAGAAGCGGCTGACCACCACACCCGCGCCGCTGAAGGTACCGTAAAACAGCCCCACCAGCAGAAAAATCAAACTGCCTGAGGACCCCACCGCCGCCAGCGCCTCGCTGCCGAGCAGATTGCCCACCACCAGCGAGTCCACTACGTTATAAAGCTGCTGAAACAGGTTGCCCCAGAACACCGGCAGCGCGAAATGAACCAGCTTGCGGGCAATACTCCCCTCCGTCATCAGCAGAGAGGCCTCCGACCTTTGTGCCATGCTTATTTCTCTTCTTTCCTTAAAATACAAACGTAACTTGTCCAGTCTAGCCTTTTCACCGCATAAAGTCAAGGGCAATACCGCACAAATGAGTTGGTGCGATGGCGAATGCATTTTTTGTCAGATGCGATTGCAGAAATCGAAGGTTTACTGGAGGTAAATCGAGATTTCTGCAAGAAGCAGATGGCAGAAAAGGCATCGCCAGCGCTGCCGACGAATTGTGCGGTAGTGCCCAAGCATTCGCAAGCCACCGAAAATAACTTGAGCGGCAAAAAATTTTTTCATTTTCCTCTTGACATCTCCCCTCACTTGCATATAATAACATTTGAACAGTTGCTCAAATGTTCTCCAGCATCTGCCGGATATTGTTACTGATGGAGGGAAACAGCCATGAAAAAGACGTATCCCTTGGAAGATTTGGACTGCGCGGCCTGTGCCGCAGAAATGGAAGAAGCTGCCTCGCATGTGCCCGGCGTACAGGCCATTCGGGTGGACTACTTGAAGATGGCCCTGACGCTCACCGCCGAGGACGACGTGTTCGACAAGGTGTATCAGGACGTAGTGGTCACCTGTGCGAAGGTGGAGCCGGAATGCAAAATCTCCGCCACCCCCGTTGATCCCCATAGTCTGTCCTCCGGCAAGTCCAGCCACAAATATCACACCCACGACCATGACCACGAGCATGAGCATCATGATTCCTGCGGCTGCGATCATTGCGACGGCGTGGACGGTTGTCACAACCACCATCACGACGACTATGATGATGACGAAGAAAAGGAAGGTAATCCGCTGATTCCCATTGCGATTTCTACGGTGCTTTTCATTGGCGGTCTGTTCCTGCCGGAAGGAAGCCTCTGGTTCTGGCTGGTGTTTATTGCGGCGTATCTGGCGGTCGGCTATAAGGTGCTGATTCACGCGGTCAAGAACATCCTCCACGGCAAGGTCTTTGACGAGAACTTCCTGATGGCGTTGGCCTCCGTGGGTGCCATGAGCATGGGCGATGCGAAAGAAGCCGTCGCGGTCATGCTGTTCTATCAGGTCGGCGAATGGTTCCAAGATCGCGCCGTGGCGAAGAGCCGCGACTCCATTGCCCACTTGATGGACATTCGTCCCGATCATGCCGATCTTGTGAAAGAGGATGGCAGCATCGTGTCTGTTTCCCCGGAAGAGGTCTCCAAGGGCGATGTGATTCTGGTGAAACCCGGCGAGCGTATCCCGCTGGATGGCGTTGTGATCGAGGGCACCTCTTCCCTGAACACCGCCGCGCTGACCGGCGAGTCCGCTCCCCGTGACGTGGGCGAGGGCGACACAGTACTCAGCGGCTGTGTGAATCAAACGGGTCTGCTGCGCCTGCGCGTGACCGGCGTTTATGCCGAGTCCACGGTGGCTCGCATTCTTGATCTGGTCGAAGATTCCGGAGCAAACAAGGCCAAAACCGAACGCTTCATCACGCGTTTCGCCCGCTGGTATACCCCTGCGGTGGTCATTGCCGCCGCGCTACTGGCCTTTGTGCCTCCGATCTTCGTTGGCAACTGGATGGATTGGATTCATCGCGCGCTGACCTTCCTCGTTATTTCCTGCCCCTGCGCGCTGGTTATTTCCGTACCACTCACCTTCTTCGGCGGCATAGGTGCGGCCTCCCGCCGCGGCGTACTGGTGAAGGGCGCGAATTATCTGGAGCAGTTGGCCACGACGGATGTTGCGGTGTTTGACAAGACCGGCACGCTCACTCACGGCACCTTCGAGGTTGTAGCTGTGCATCCCAATGAAGTCACGCCCGAGCGTCTGCTGGAGATTGCAGCGTTGGCAGAAAGCTATTCCGATCACCCGATTTCTGCGTCTCTGCGTGCGGCATGGAACCGCGCCATTGACAAGAATCGCGTGACCGATGTAAAGGAAATCGCAGGTCACGGCATTTCCGCCACGGTGGATGGCAAGCCCGTATATGCCGGCAATGACAAGCTGATGGCGCAGATCGGCATCAGCTGCAAGCCCTGCCACCGGGTCGGCACGATCGTTCATGTGGCGCTGAACGGCGCCTACATGGGGCACATTGTGATCGCGGACACGGTGAAGGACGGCTCCGCGCAGGCTATTCGTGAGCTGAAGGAGCTGGGTGTTTCCCGCACGGTGATGCTGACCGGTGACCAACAGGCGGTGGCTGACAATGTTGCCAAGGAGCTGAACGTGGACGAGGTACACGCAGGCTTGCTGCCTGTGGACAAGGTCGATCAAGTAGAGCGTTTGTTGAAGGAGCGTCCCGAGGGCAAGGTGCTTGCCTTTGTGGGTGACGGTATCAACGATGCGCCTGTACTGCGCCGTGCCGACTTGGGCATTGCGATGGGCGGTCTAGGTTCCGACGCAGCCATTGAGGCGGCGGATGTAGTTTTGATGGATGATGATCCCCGCAAACTACCGACGGCCATTCGCATTGCACGCCGCACGTTGAAAATTGCGAACCAGAACATTGTTTTCGCGCTGGGTATCAAGGCAATCATTCTGATTCTCGGTGCGCTGGGCATTGCGAGCATGTGGCTTGCCGTATTCGCTGATGTAGGCGTATCCTTCCTAGCCATCCTGAACGCCATGCGCGCCATGAAGGTGAAGTAACGGGGGTATGCGAGGGAGGCGGCTTCTCTGAGAGAAGCCCCTCCCTCGCGCT
>USCW01000072.1 GCA_900553315.1 uncultured Eubacteriales bacterium | reverse complement strand
GGTCTGGGGAGGAGGGGCTTCTCTCAGAGAAGCCGCCTCCTCCCCAGAATCTCTTGCACCCTTACCTCTTCATTTCTTCGTAGTCGATTTGCATTTGGGTGTGGAGGAGACGGCGGATGCGGAGATGGTTTGCGTTTTCACGGGTCGGGTGAACGCGGTTCGTCATCATACAGACCCAGAGACCCGTGTTCGGATTGACGAGTACGTGAGGGCCCGTGAAGCCGTTGTGACCGAAGCTCTGCTGGTCAGTAAACTGTCCTGACATGCTGTAATAGCCGCCCGCACACCAGAAGCCTAAGCCGCGGTTCTCATCCATGCCCGGCGTGTAGTCGTGAATCGCCGCGTCAAAAATGCAGCGGGGCAGGTATACCTGCCCGTCCAGTACACCGTGGTTCGCCAGCATCCGCGTGTAGCGAATAAAATCATCCAGATTCGAGAATACACCCGCATTGCCCGCAACACCGTTCAGGAAGAAGGCGTTCTCGTCGTGTACCCGACCTACCAGCCAACTGCCGTCCACATAACTGCGCTCCGTGTACGCCGTGTTTGCCGTGCAGATCAGCTTGTCCAAGGGATGATAGCCCGTGGAAGTAAGCCCCAGCGGCTCGCTGACTTCCTCGCGCATCAGCTGATCCAACGGCTTGCCCGAAACCTTTTCCAGCAGCTTGCCCAGCAGAATAAAGCCCATGCAGCTGTACTCAACCACCGCTCCCACCGGATGCTTCAGCGGCGTTTTCAGCAGGAAGGGAACCGTCTCCTCCGGATCGGTCAGCGCCGCGTGCAGGAGAATGTGATCCGGATACCCGCTGGTGTGCGTCAGAAGATGGAAAATCGTAATGTGCTGTTTGTCCTCCGGCACCAGATCGCCGAAATAACGGGGAAGCATGTCCGCCAAATCAAGTATGCCGCGCTCAATAAAACGGAGCGTGATCATTGTTGTGGCATAAATCTTGCTGACGGACGCCATGTCGTAAAGCGTCTGACTGTTGACCGGCTGCGCGTCCTCCGTCACGGACGTAACGCCCCAGCATTCCTTGACCATCACTTCGTCGCCGATACCCATGGCCAGCGCCGCAGAGGGGATCAGACCGCGCTCCACACAGGAGCGGATCAGCGAGACCGAGCGTTCAAAGGGCTGCTTCATTTGTATGTGCCTCCTTGCTGTTTTGCGCCCATTATACCGCGCAGGGGAGAGGAAAGTCAACGCGAATGAAGCGTATAAATATGCAGAGGAACAGCACTGACCAACGGTAGGCATCCTGTCGAAAAACGCGAGGGAATGGGGAAATGGATTTTCTTCGTGTTGATTGTAGTTTTTCCCTGTACATACATTGACATACAACGTTCGGTCTGGTATAGTTTGCATTAACAGGATATGACTTGGCCCCCGCAATGACGCGTACATGGCTTCTGTTCGGGGGCTTTGCTGTATCGGTTACATTTTCATTGAGGAGGATTGTCACATGAAAAGTGCAAAGGGTTTCCTTTCCCTGCTGCTGGCCCTTGTCATGGTGCTGAGCGTGGCGAGCGTTTCCTTCGCGGAATCTGCCGTGACGCTGACCTATGCTGAGGATCAGACGCTGCGCGTGGTGTACGGCACCGAGGCTTCCTCTCTGTCTTCGCTGGGCGGCAACGGTACTGCCGGCGACTGGAAGGCTATCTCCAATGTGGTGGAGGGTCTGCTGGGCGAGGACTCCTACGGTCATCGCACCTATGCGCTGGCCGACAGCTTCACCATCAGCGAGGATCAGACCGTGTACACCTTCCACATCCGTGAAGGCCAGTACTGGGTCGATTACACCGGCAAGCAGGTCGCCGAGCTGACCGCCGAGGACTTCGTGACCTCTGCGAAGTTCATCTGCGATCCCGCTAACGCCTCCGGTAACGCGTACTACTACGCCGATACCATCAAGGGCGCGAAGGAAGTGCTGGATACCGAGAGCGGTGTGACCGGCTTCGACGAGAACGTCGGCTTCAAGGCGCTGGATAAGTATACCCTGGAGCTGACGCTGGTCGCTCCTATCCCGTACTTCACCGACTACTGCGGCAGCTTTATCCCCGTGCCCACCGAGTTCTATAACGAGATGGGCGAAATGTACGGCACGGACGCTGAGTCCACCCTGTACATTGGCGCGTACTACGTCTCCGACTGGGAGCCCCAGTTCCAGCGCGTGTACACCAAGAATCCCTACTACTTCGATGCGGATAAGGTGTACATCGACAAGGTCGTCATGACCTACAACGCTGAGGCCAGCACGCTGGCGCCTGAAATGTTCAAGCGCGGCGAGGTCGATATGGCGAACATCGGCACCGACATTCTGGATGCTTGGAAGCAGGACGACGCGACCAAGAACATCGTGCTGCCCGCGCTGCCCGATAACACCTACATGTACTATTACAGCTTCTGCTGGAATCCTGATCTGGACGAAGCAACCTACGAGACCTCCAATTACCTGAAGGCCATCGACAATGAGAACTTCCGTCAGTCCCTGTATTGGGGTCTGGATCGCTACAAGGCGAACCTGACCAAGGACCCCTACAACGCGGATCTGTACCTGACCAAGACCATCACCCCCGAAACCTGGTGTGAGGTGGACGGCAAGGACTACACCGCCTTTGACGAGCTGAAGGGTATCACCGAGCGTGAAAACTACAGCTTCAATGAGGCTAAGGCGCTGGAGTACAAGGAAGCTGCGGTGAAGGAGCTGACCGAAGCGGGCGTTACCCTGCCTGTGAAGATGGTCATGCCCTACAACCCTGTTTCCAATGGCTGGGCGGAAGAAGTGCAGGTCGTGAAGCAGCAGCTGGAAGCGCTGCTGGGCACCGATTACATCAACCTGACCATCGAGGCCGGCCCCACCTCCGGCTTCCTGAGCGCCGTGCGCCGCAGCGCGAAGTATCAGTTCATGAAGCTGAACAACGGCGGCTCCTATACTGATCCCACCGCGTGGATTCTGGCCTTCCAGGCCGGCAACAACTGGACCTTCCTGGATCAGGTGACGACCCCCAACGTGCAGGCGCTGCAGAAGGAATATCAGGCCCTGCTGGACGAGGCCGCGACCCACACCGGCAAGGACGAGGCCCGCTATGCGGCCTATGCCAAGGCGGAAGCCTTCCTGCTGGAGCACGCGCTGGTCATTCCGTTCTCTACCGACACGTGGGGCAACACGGTTGGCCGCGTGAACCCCTTCGAGCAGGTGCCCGATCAGTCCGGCCGCTATAAGTACATGCACGTGCTGTCTGAGCCGCTGACTGGGGAGCAGTTCACCACCCTGTATGCCGAGTGGAAGGAAGCATGCGTTACCAACGCGCCCGAGGTTCAGTAAGAATAGCATACGTTGACCCCGTAACGCTAAAGGGGGGGATGCGGCTTCGCGCCGCATCCCCTGCTTTTTGGAAGGGAGGCACGAGCGCCTGCCCCGTTTTCCCGGCGCTCACGAAATATGTTCAAATACTGTCTGGTACGTATTTTACGCGCAATGATCAGTCTGGTGCTGGTCATTACCGTGGTGTTCTGTCTGCTGCGAATGATGCCTGTGGAGGGCTATTTCAGCAACATTGATAAGATGTCCGAAGCGGACATTCATAACGCCCTCGAGGCCTTGGGCCTCAACGATCCTCTGCCGGAGCAGCTGGGGCGCTTTTTCACGCAGCTGGCGCAGGGGGATTTGGGAAAGTCCATTAAATATCGTCAGAATTATCCGATCGCTAAGATCGTTGCCAAGAAAGCGCCGTATTCCATCCAGTTCGGCCTGTGGGCCATGGCTATCAGTCTGCCGCTGGGCTTTGGCCTTGGTATTTTGATGGCGCGGTATAAGGGCAAATGGGTGGATAAGCTGGGCACGGCGTATATTGTGATTATTCAGGCGGTTCCTGCGGCGATTTATTACCTGTTCATGCAGTTGTACGGCTCCAGCGCGACGGGCTGGGGTCTGCTGTATAATCCCAGCCAATGGACAAGCATGATCCTGCCCATTCTCTCGCTGGCTATGCCCTCTATTGCCGGCTATGCTATGTGGATCCGCCGCTTCATGCTGGACGAGGCCAATAAGGATTATGTGCTGATGGCGAAGGCCAAGGGCGTGCCCGGTCGTGCGATCGCTTTCCATCATATTTTCCGCAACGGCGTGGTGCCCATGGTGCAGCAGCTCCCCGGTTCCCTGCTGCTGACCATCTGCGGCTCCATCTACATTGAGTCCCTGTACTCCATCCCCGGCATGGGCGGTCTGCTGGTGGAGGTTATCAAGATGCAGGATAACACCATGGTGCAGGCGCTGGTCATTATCTATGCGGTGCTGGGTATCTTCGGTCTGCTGATCGGCGACCTGATGATGGCGCTGCTTGACCCCCGCATCAATCTGGCCCAGAAAGGAGCGACCCGCTGATGAGTAAGTTTTCACCCGCCCAGCATGTGACCGACCGTCTGGGAGACGCGCTCCTTGAGCATGAAAAGGCGACGCTCGCGCCTGACGCGGAAATGTCGGCGGAGGAGATTGCCGCTCTCCCGGCGGAGATGTTCGACCGTGCGGCCTATAACGAACAGGCCGCGGAAAAGACGGGCTACTCCAATTATTCCTATTGGGGTTCGACCGTGCGCATGTTCCTGAAGAACCGCATGGCGGTGGTCATGCTGGCGATCATCGTGGTCATGCTGGTCTTCACCATGATCCAGCCTTACCTGCCCGCTCAGCGCGACCCCAACTACATCAATAATGATCCCACCACGGGAATGCAGATCATGAACCGCGCTCCCTGCGCCGAGTTCTGGTTCGGCACCAACAACATCGGTCAGGACCTGTGGGCACGCCTATGGGCCGGTACGCGTACCAGCCTGCTGATCGGCTTTGCCGTGGCGCTGATCCGCGGTTTGGTGGGCGTGGTGATGGGCCTTCTGTGGGGCTATGTGCGTCAGTTGGACTTTTTCTTCACAGAGCTCTACAACATTGTGGATAACATTCCCAGCACCATCATCTTGATCCTTGCCTCCTACGTGATGAAGCCCGGCGTGACCACCATGGTCATTGCCATGTGCGTCACCGGCTGGCTGGGTATTGCACGCTTTGTGCGGAATCAGGTGCTGATTATCCGCGACCGGGACTTCAACCGTGCGTCCCGCTGTCTGGGCACGCCCATGGGTCGCATTATCGTGAAGAACCTGCTGCCCCATATGGTGTCCGTTATCATGCTGCAAATGGCGCTGACCATCCCCGGCGCGATCGGCAGCGAGGTGTTCCTGACCTACATTGGTCTGGGTCTGCCGCTGGAGCTGCCCTCGCTGGGCAATCTGGTGGAGGCGGGCCGCGGCCTGATGATGACGCCCTCCCTGCGGTATCAGCTGATCTTCCCTGCGGCGGTGCTGTCTGTCATTACCATCTGCTTTTACATGATCGGCAACGCCTTTGCGGACGCGGCCGATCCCAAGAACCATCTGTAAGGAGGATGCACATATGGAACAGAACGGCAATGTCATCCTCTCTGTGCGGGACTTGAACGTGAAGTTCACCCTGCGCGGGAAAACGCTCCACGCCATCCGAGGCGTGTCCCTTGACCTGTATGAGGGCGAGACGCTGGCGGTGGTGGGCGAGTCCGGCTCCGGCAAAAGCGTGCTGAACAAGACCTTTATGGGGCTGCTGGATAAGAACGGCTATATCGACAGCGGCAGCATTCTCTTTGAGGGACAGGACTTGACCAAGCTGAAAACCGAAAAGGAATGGGAGAAGATTCGCGGCGGGCGCATCGCCATGGTGATGCAGGACCCCATGACCTGCCTGAATCCCCTCAAGACCATCGGCTGGCAGATCGCGGAGTCCATCCGTTATCATCAGGGTCTCAAGGGCCCGGAGGCGAAGGCCAAAGCCATTCAAATGCTGCGCGACGTGGGCATTACCGACCCGGAGCGCCGCTATCGTCAGTATCCCCATGAGTTCTCCGGCGGTATGCGCCAGCGCGTGGCGATTGCCATTGCGGTGGCCTGCAACCCGAAGATCCTTATCTGCGACGAGCCGACGACGGCCTTGGATGTGACCATTCAGGCGCAGATCATTCGCCTTATCAGCGACATGCAGAAGAAGTACAACCTGACGGTCATCTACATTACCCACGACTTGGGCGTGGTGGCCAAGGTGGCGGATCGCGTGGCGGTGATGTACGCGGGCGACATCGTGGAGATCGGCACCTGCCGGGAGGTCTTTTACGATCCGAAGCACCCCTACACATGGGCACTGCTGGCCTCCATGCCGCAGCTGGGTGTGCGGGGCGAGAAGCTCAGCTCCATCCACGGCACGCCGCCCAACCTGTTCCAGCTGCTGAAGGGCGACGCCTTTGCGCCTCGGAACCCCTACGCGCTGAAGATCGACTTCGAGTACCGGCCGCCGTATTTTGAGGTAACGCCGACGCACAAGGCCAAGACGTGGCTTCTGTCGGATCGTGCGCCGAAGATCGACCCGCCGGAAGCCATTCGCAATATTAAAAATCTGGTGCCGCTGGGAGGTGATCTGCATGACCTGTGAGCCGAACCGTGAAAAGCTGCTGGAAGTGCATGATCTGCATGTGACCTTCGGCAAGCACCGTCACGCCTTTGAAGCGGTGCGCGGCGTGAACTTTGACATTTACAAGGGCGAGACATTTGGTCTGGTGGGCGAGTCCGGATCGGGCAAGACGACCATCGGTCGTGCGATCATCCGCATGAATCCCACCAGCGGCGGCGAGATTCTCTACAAGGGTGAGAAGATCAACGGCCGCATCAGCCGGGAGATGGACAAGAAGATCATCAAGGAGATTCAGATGATCTTCCAAGACCCCATGTCCTCGCTGAACGACCGCGCGAAGGTGAACTACATTGTCAAGGAAGGCCTGATGAATGTCCGCAAGCACTTGACAAGGGAGCAGCAGGACGAGCTGGTGAATCAGGCGCTGACGGACGTGGGCCTTCTGCCGGAGTTTGCGTCCCGCTTTCCGCACGAGTTTTCGGGCGGTCAGCGGCAGCGCATCGGCATTGCCCGTGCGCTGATTATGGAGCCGTCCTTCATTATTGCGGACGAGCCCATTTCCGCGCTGGACGTTTCCATTCGTGCGCAGATTTTGAACCTGCTGGCCGATCTGCAAAAGAAGCGCGGCTTGACGTATCTATTCATTGCGCATGATTTGTCGGTGATGAAGTTCATTTGCGACCGCATTGCGGTGATTCAGCGGGGCCGGATTGTGGAGCTGGCGGAGACGAATCTGCTTTTTGAGCATCCCTTGCATCCGTACACTCGGGCGCTGCTCTCGGCGATTCCCACGCCGAACCCTGATGTGGAGCGCAATCGTGGTCTGCTGGTCTACGACGAGTCGATGCACCACTATGATCAGCAAAAGCCCTCGTGGCAGGAAATCGAGCCCGATCACTTCATCCTAGCCAACGATCCCGAAATGGAAGAATATAGGAAAAGAGTGTGAGCTAAATGCGAGGGAGGGGACTTTTCTGAAGAAAAGTCCCCTCCCTCGCGCTCCCTCCTGAAAAGACGGCGGGGTGGGGGAGATTCTGGGGGAGAGGCCGCTTCTCTAAGAGAAGCGCCTCTCCCCC
>USCW01000071.1 GCA_900553315.1 uncultured Eubacteriales bacterium | reverse complement strand
CTGTTTGATGTCTCTATTTTACACCTTGCTTTGGAGGTTTACACAGAATTTGGGATGGTCTCTTCACCTTCGGTCAAGGCGATCTTCTGTTCAAGGGCTTTAATACCCGATTTATCGAATTGCCGTTCATATTCGGCAACGATGGCTTCGGCGATATAATCCGTTCTGTCAGGCGTCAGCACATAGTCAAGCGTTTGTTCAACGACGTACCATCCAAGAAAGTCTTTCCGCTCGTTTGCTTTCTTGCATTGGTGCTTTTTCTTTTTCAGAGAACAGGCGTAGTAATTATAAACGACGCCTTTGCGATTCTGCCCGCATTCAGCCGTTATCGGGCTTCCACACAGACCGCAGAACAGCTTGCCTTGCAGCAGGTATTCTGTCTTTGACGTGGCTTCGCCGCCCCCTGTGCGCCGCTTGCGGGCGATACGTTCCTGCACACGGTCGAACAGCGCCTTATCTACAACAGCGGGCAGCCCACCCGGAATATCAATGCCGTTATAAGTGTATTCGCCGATTGTTTTGCGGTTCTTCAGGATGGATAGCAGCCAACTTAACGTCACGGGCATTCCGCGATTGCTGCGCAGACCGCGCTTCACAAAATCGTCAATGATGGACTTTGAGCCTTCGCCGCTGTCATAGCGCGTAAAGGCTTCTTTGACAATGGCAGCGCGTTCGTCGATGACGATCAGCTTGTGTTCCGCATTAATGCTGCACCACCACGGCACAGCGCCGCCGACGAACTTGCCCTTCAGCGCACTTTCACGCATTCCGCGCGCGATCTTCTTCTTCAGGTCGAGCGAATAATATTCAGCGGACGCTTCAAGCATAGCTTCAAGAAGAACACTTTCGTCGCCTTCACCGATGTTCTCCATTGCTGAAATGACCTTCACGCCGTGCTTTTTCAGTTCATGCTTATAGGTGACGCTGTCAAACATGTTCCGCGCAAAATGGTCGAACTTCCAGACAAGCACACGTTCAAACTGACGCTTTGGCGCGTCTTCGATCATGCGTTGAAAGTCTGGTCTGTCGTCCGTCTTGCCGGAAATGGCGCGATCAATGTATTCGCCGATCACAGTCAGGTCGTTGTGCTTCGCATAATCATAGCAATCTCGCAGTTGTCCTCCAATCGACTGTTCGGTTTGGTTGTGGCTTGAGTAGCGTGCATAAATGACAGCGTTCATGCGCTTTCCCCCTTCAGGATTCATTACAGCAGCACGATCAGGATTCCGACTACAAGGGCAATAATGCCCAATACCTGAATCAAGCATCCGCTGCAACCTGTCATGCGGCGCAGTTTTGCTTTTCGCCCTTGCTTAGTTGTCGGTATGCCTGTATACCGGGCGATCTTCTGCTTTGCAGACGCAATGCCGACTGCGCGCTTCCATGAAAAACCAGGAATCAAAGATTTTTTACGCCGTGCCATATTCCAAACCCCTTTCAAAATCGTATCTGATACGAATTTCATTCGTCGATCTTGTGACCGCAATACGGGCAATACTTCTTTGTGCCGGCTTCTTCCTTCTCATCCTTGCCGATCAGGGACGTGAACCCGGCAGAAATAATGCCCGTCGGAATGGCAATGATTCCGATACCGACAAGGCTTATTATAGATCACCTGACCAAATATCTTTACGAGTCCAAGCTGGTCTATTACTCCGATACCTATGAGAACAAGGTGTGCACCTTCTGCATGAATCCCGGCGGCGTGGTCAGCGAGGAGCATTACGAGTCCGGGCTGGCGGTGGTGAACGGTCACAGCTACGGCAATCCTGCCCGCCGCACGGGCAATACCAACTTTGCCAGCTGGTGTCCACCCGCTTTACGGAGCCCTTCAATCAGCCCATTGAGTATGGTCAGTACATCGCCCGCCTGGGCAACATGCTGACGGGCGGCCCCATCATGGTGCAGCGCCCGGGCGATCTGCTGCAGGGCCGCCGTACCTCCTGGGAGCGACTGGCGAAGTCCACCACCATTCCCACGCTGCAAAATGCGGTACCTGGCGACCTGTCCTTCGTGCTGCCGCCCCGTCATCTGACCAGCATTGTGGAAGCGTTGAAGGCCTTCGACCACCTGGCCCCCGGCCTGTACAGCAAGAATACCCTGCTTTACGGCGTTGAGTTGAAGTTCTACTCCAGCAAGCTGCTGGTGGACAAGCGCTTCATGACCCCCATCACGGGCCTGTACGCCATCGGCGACGGTGCGGGCATCACCCGCGGCCTGATGCAGGCCAGCGCCACCGGCGTGGCAGTTGCACGGGATATTGCGGAACAAATGAACTGACTTGAAGGAAAAGCAGCAGCCTGCCAGCGCGTGCGAACGTTGGCAGGCTGCTTTCATAATGTGAAAAAAGCAAAGCCCCGTATCCCTCCGGGCCTGAAAAAGCCCTCTCCCAGCTTCACCGGCACCCCATCAGGCCGATGAAAGGGAGAGGGCTTTTTTTCAGAATTCAGAGGGAGAAGGAAGCCTTAGGCGCGGCCTACGCTGCCGAACAGCTCCATCTTCTCAATGCACTTGGCTTTGGTGGCCTCCAGGCCGGGAGCCAGCAGCGCACGGGGGGTGAAACCGCGGCCTTCGCGATCCTTGCCCTCCTCGATGAACTTGCGGGTCGCCTCGGTGAAAGCAATCTGGCACTCGGTGTTCACGTTCACCTTGGATACGCCCAGGGTAATGGCCTCGCGGACCATTTCGTCCGGGATGCCGGAGCCGCCGTGCAGCACCAGGGGCAGGTCGCCGGTCTTGGCCTGAATGGCAGCCAGCACGTCAAAGCGCAGGCCGGGCCAGTTTTCGGGATACTTGCCGTGAATGTTGCCGATGCCGGCAGCCAGGAAGTCAATGCCCAGGTCCGCAATGCGCTTGCACTGCTCGGGATCGGCGCACTCGCCCATGCTGATGCGGCCGTCCTCTTCGCCGCCGATGGCGCCAACCTCGGCTTCCACAGTGATGCCCTTCTCGTGGGCCAGCTTCACAATGGTGCGGGTCTTTTCAATGTTCTCATCAATGCTATACTTGCTGCCATCGAACATGACGGAGCTGAAGCCGCCGTCGATAGCTGCCAGCGCTTCTTCATAGGTGCCATGGTCCACATGCAGGCAAACCGGCACGGTGGTCTTCAGGAAGGCCATGAAATCCTTTACCATATCGGCAATGGTGCGATAGCCGCCCATGTACTTGGCGGTGCCGCCGGACACGCCCAGAATGATGGGGGACTTCTTTTCTTCAGCCGCCAGCAGGAAGGCACGGACAGATTCCATGTTGTTCAGGTTAAAGTGACCGACAGCATAGTGGTTCTTCTTAGCATCCGTGAGCATTTCTTTTGCGTTTACGTACGGCATAAATCAAATCTCCTTTATTTTCCTATCGGGTCAAGCCCGAAGTAGGCAGATGGTTAGGGGGCGTGTTACATGGAAACTTCCTTGTTCTTGGAGAATTTCATGTAAAGCACCAGGGTCAGCACCGTGAACAGCGTCAGGATGGTGGAGGCTGCGCAGGCGCGGAAGTCCGTGCCGCCCAGCACATAGGTGTAGACCAGTAGGTTCAGGGTGATGGTCTTGGAGCTGTACAGGATAACGGAGGAGGACAGCTCGGTGATCAGCGTCACCCAGGTCATGATGGCGCCGGCGGCAACGCCGTTGAACATCATGGGAACCGTGATCTTCCAGAATGTCTTGAACTTGTTGGCACCCAGGCTTGCGGAGGCTTCCTCCACGCTCATGGGAATCTGCTGCAGCACCGCCACGCTGGAGCGGATGGTGTAGGGCATGCGGCGAATACACATGGAGATGATCATGATCCACGCCGTACCTGTCAGCACGATCGCGCCGCTGTTGAAGCCCATGACCATCGCGATACCGATAACGGAACCGGGGATGATGTAGGGAATCATGGACATGGTGTCGATCATGCCGTTGACCACGTTCTTGCGGCGAACGACCAGGTAGGAGATCAGCATGGCCAGCACAATGACGATGATCAGCGCGCCACCGCAGATACGGATGGTGTTCCAGATAGAGGTTCCCAGGTCCGGCAGAATGTTTTCATAGTTCATGAAGGAATAGCCGGGCTTGATGATGTTGCCTGTTTTGCTCGTGTTATGGAAGGAGTAGAAGATCAGGTACAGGTTGGGCAGATAGGAAATGGCCACCATGCCGTAGAGGAACAGATGAATGAAGAAGTTTCCCACAGGCTTGGCCTTGCGCCGCTCGATGGGATGCAGGGCGTTCATGCTGAAGCTGAACTTGTTGGAGGTCCACTTCTGCAGCAGGAACACCACCGTGGTGATGATGACGGCGATGACAGCCATGGCGGCGGCGAAGTTGTAGTTGGTGCCAACTTCGCCCAAATACTCGGTGTAAATCAACACGGGGAAGGTCTTGTAGCCCTCGCCGATCATGCGGGGCGTACCGAAGTCTGCGAAGGAGCGCATGAACACCATCAGCGCAGAGGCCAGAATGGAGGGCATGCACAGCGGGATAACGACCTTCACAAAGCGTTTGATGCCCTTCACGCCCATGTTGGCAGAGGCCTCCAGCAGGGTGTTGTCCACGTTTTTCAGCGCGCCGCTGACATACATGAACACCAGCGGGAACATCTTGGTGGAAAGGGCCAGCAGAATGCCGCCGAAACCGTAGATGCTGGGCAGCTTGATGCCAAGCGCCATCTTAAAGAACTTGGTGATGATACCGCCGCGCCCCAGCAGCAGCACCCAGGCATAAGCGCCCAGGAAGGGAGCCGACATGGAGCAGAGGATGATCATGACCTGCAAAAAGTTGCGGCCCTTGACTTCATACACGTTGTAGAGGTAGGCCATGGGTACGCCGATGATCATGGTGATAGCGGTGGCGCAGATGGATACCTTGAAGCTGTTCCACAGGGTGGAGGCGTAGGTCGGATCTCTGAAGAACTTAGCGAAGTATTCCAGCGTAAACGCGCCGGTCTCCTCATTCTGCACAGACTGAATGAGCATCTTCACCAGCGGATACATCATGAACAGCAGATACAGGCCCATCATGATGAGACTGGCAACGAGCCACATGTCCCACTTTTTCTTTTTCATGCCGTTACACTCCTCATCCTCAGACGATCAGGGACTTCGTGCCGTCTTCGTTGAAGACGTTGATCTTCTCGGCCTTCACGCCCAGGCGAATCTTCGTACCGTTCTCAATAATGTCGTCGATCTGGGATTCCTGAATGATCTCCACGCGCTCGCCGCTCTTCAGGCGGATGACATAGTGGGTGTTCAGGCCCAAGAACGTGCTGTATTCCACCGTTGCGTCGATGCCGGGCTGATCTGCGCCGACAATGACGAATTCCTCGGGACGCACGGAGACGCGCACCTTCTGCTTAGCCCGCACGGAATCCACCAGGTTAGACATAGGCAGCAGCAGACCGCCGAAGTCGATGCACTTTTCGTTGTTGTGTACCGCAATATAGCGCTCCAACACGTTGGTCTGGCCGATAAAGGTGGCAACGAACAGGTTTCTGGGTCGCTGGTACAATAGCTTGGGGGTGCCGATCTGCTGAATCACGCCATGGTTCATAACGGCAATCTGGTCAGAGACCGCCATGGCCTCCTCCTGGTCGTGGGTGACGTACACGGTGGTGATGCCGACAGTGTTCTGAATTTCCTTGATGACGGTGCGCATCTCCACGCGCAGCTTCGCGTCCAGGTTGGACAGCGGCTCGTCCATCAGCAGCACCTCAGGCTCGATGCACAGGGCGCGGGCCAGCGCCACACGCTGCTGCTGACCGCCGGATAGATTCTCGGGCTTGCGCTCGGCATACTCCTCGATCTTCATCATTTTCAGATACTTGGAGGCCTGCTCGGTGATCTGTGCGCGGGGCAGCTTGCGGTTCTGCAGGCCGAATTCCACATTCTTGCGCACGGTCATGTGCGGGAAAATGGCGTAGTTCTGGAACACCATGCCAATGTTGCGCTTGGAGGGGTCCAGGTCATTGATGCGCTTGTCATTGAAATAGAAATCGCCACCCTCAATGCTGTTGAAACCGGCGATCATGCGCAGAAGGGTGGTCTTACCACAGCCGGAGGGCCCCAGCAGAGTGAAAAAAGAACCGGGCTTAATGTCCAGCGACAGATCTGGAATAACGGTGTTGTTGCCATACTTTTTCACAGCATGGTCGATCTTAATCTCAACGTTCACGAGTTCCGTCCTCCGTTCCAATAGTAAGGTCTTGCGCAGGGGTGCGATGGTGTTTTGTCTTTTGCATCCCGGCATGCGGAGCCGGGGCGGGTATGCGGCACCATCTTGCATACCCGCGAAGCAATCCACGTGGGCATGCAGGATGGTGCCGGGCGGCGGCAAGCCGCCGCCCGGCAAAGGGGAAGAAAAAGCTTACTTGAAGATCTCGCGCCAGTGGTCCTGGATCGCGGTCTGGTTGGTCGCCAGCGCCTCGGTGTCAGCCACCAAGTAGTTGACGGAAGCCAGGTCGACGATGAACTCGTTGGGGTTCTCCAGCACCAGGTTGGCGTTGGCCTGACGAGCGCCGCAGGCGTTGTAGATGGACTGGCCCTCATCGCTGATCAGGAAATCGATGAACAGCTTGGCGTTGTCCAGGTTTTTCGCGCCCTTGATGATGGCGGAGCCGAAAGCGATGGAGGTCACGCCCTCGGTGGGGTACACGATGTGGACGCCCTCAGCGCCCTCGGACAGCATCTGCACGCAGGCGGGCTCGTAGGTCAGACCCACGGTGTATTCGCCGTTGTACACGCCCTTGTACACGCCGGAGGAGCTGCCGGAGATGACGGGCTCGTTGTCATGGAACTGCTGGATGTACTCCCAGGCTTCCGCGCTTTCCCAGCCGCCGAAGTCGGTCAGGATGCACTGCAGCTGGTTCCAGGCGGAGGAGGACTCGGTGGGGTCGGCAGACACGATCTGGCCCTTCAGCGCGGGGTTCAGCAGATCAGCGTAGCTCTTGATTTCCACGCCGGCTTCCTTTTCCAGTTCGTCGTTCACCCACAGGCAGGGGATCTGCGCATCGTGGTAGGTCAGCACGCCGGTGGTGTTCTTCATGTCATCGGGCAGCGCGGCCTCGTTGGGGCTGACATACTCCTCGAAGCAGTCGCCCATGGACAGCGCGTCGGCATACACCAGACCGCCGAACATCAGGTCAGCCTGGGGATTTTCCTTCTCAGCAGCGATACGGCTCTTGCACTCGCCGGCGCCGGCCTTGGTGAAGGTGATGTTGATGTTGGGGTACTTTTCCTGGAAAGCGCCGACCAGTGCGGTGTACTGCAGCTCGCTGACGGTGGTGTACAGCACCAAGTCGCCAGAGGGCTCATCAGCCAGTGCGCTCACAACCAGGCAGCTCATCGCCATGGCCAGAGCAAGGATCAGGGAAACGAGTTTCTTCATGATGGGGTTCCTCCTTGTAGAATGTATTTAGCTACAAACCGTCGCGCAGCCCGCGCGGCGGCAGGTGCTCAGGAGTGTTGGGCCAGGAAGGCTTCCGCCTCTGCCCGGGTGGGGATGCCGCTGCGTCCGCCGGGCTTCAGGCACTTCAGGGCGGAAACCGCCGCCGCAAAGCGAATGCAGGCGTGCAGATCGTTGCCCTCCAGCCAGCTTCCACAGCTCCTCGTCCAGCTCCTTC